>JARFQS010000356.1 GCA_029287645.1 Thermoanaerobaculia bacterium
CTGGTGGACTTCCAGTCCGACCCGCAGACCTATTTGTTGGTAATCGATCGATCCTTCCACCGCTCTCCTTTCGCACTCGGCTGGCGGGAAACGCAGCGATCCTAGCATCGACGGACGAGGTTCGAGATCGAAGCTCGAGGAGCTGTGCTCCAGCCTCGCATATCGACACATGCGCAGGTGTGAATTCATACTTTTTGTTTCAAAGTACTTGACAGAACGGATTCGATCGACTACTGTTGCGCGCCATGCGAGCCGCCGCACCACTGCCACCCAGGCAAAGAGAACCCGTGGACATGCATTCGCATGCCATGGACAACCTGCGCTTCATTCGTCTGGCAATGGAGTCTTCGGCTTCCTTTACCTCTGTTCCCGGCTGGGGAGCGATTGCCATCGGATGCACGGCGGTCATCGCTGGATTGTTGACAGCCAGCCCCTCGCTGGCCGACCACTGGTTGGCTGTCTGGGTTGGTGATGCCGTCCTGGCGCTGGCGATCGGCGGTTGGTTCATGGCCAGGAAGGCCAAGGGGCTGGGAGTCAGTCTGTCGCAAGGCGTCGGCAGGCGGTTCCTGTTCAGCGTCACACCGCCCATTGTTGCAGCGGTCGTCCTGACTGCAGCGCTCGGTAATGGCGAGGGCTCCCGCTGGATCCCAGGGCTCTGGCTGCTCCTCTATGGCAGTGGCGTCGTGAGCGGTGGCACCTTCTCCGTTCGACCCGTACCGATCATGGGGCTCTGCTTCATGGCGCTCGGAGCCTTGACCCTTTGGGCACCAGGCTCATGGGCGAACTTCCTCCTCGTGGCTGGGTTCGGCGGACTTCACATCCTGTTCGGGGCGATCATCGCGAGGCGCTACGGTGGCTAAGAGGCAAGTGGCAGAACAACAGTCAGAAGATCGAGTCGAGAAGGTCAAGAAGAACCTCGAGGGTCTGGCCGGCTATCTGGCTGACCCGGCCGCACGGGACTTCGACCGGCTGGTCTACGAGCGGGTCAGGCTGGGGATGATGAGTGCTTTGACGGTCAACAGCTCGCTGACCTTCTCTGAATTGAAAGAACTGCTGAAGACGACCGACGGGAATCTGAGCGTGCACGCCCGCAAGCTGGAAGAGGCGGGTTACGTGGACTGCAAGAAGAGCTTCGTGGGTCGCTATCCGAGGACCGAGTTCGAGCTGACCCAGAAGGGCCGACGAGCGCTCGAGCGCTACCTGGACCACATGGAGGCGCTCATTCACGCCACCCGTCAGGATTGAGGACGGTGTCAGCTGGAGGGAAAGTGGGAATGCAGAACGAGACATCCAAATTGGGCGAGGGTCTCCACCTGGCCATCATCATGGACGGGAACGGTCGCTGGGCGAAACGCCGCGGGCTGCCCCGTACGGCGGGCCATCGGAAGGGTGCCAAGGCTGTGCGCCGAACGGTCGAGGCGGCCGGTGACTTCGGGATCGAGACTCTGACCCTGTACGCGTTCTCCTCCGACAACTGGCAACGCCCGGCCGAGGAAGTCGCGACCCTGATGCAGCTCTTCGAGCGCTATCTGGGCAGCGAAACCGAGCGTTGTATCAAGCACGGTGTACGGCTGAACGTGATCGGCCGGCGAGATCGCCTGAGCTCCCGACTTGTCCAGGCCATTGAAAAGGCAGAGGCCGCAACCGCCGACGGTACGGCGCTACACCTGAGGTTGGCGGTGGACTATTCCTCTCGCCATTCCATCGCGACAGCCGCATCGATGTTCCGCCCGCCGGGCGCCGTCACCCCTGAGCTGTTTTCCGAGCTTCTCAATCGGGCGGTCAACTCGGAGCCATCGGCACCCGATGTGGACCTGCTCATACGTACCAGTGGAGAACAGCGATTGAGCGACTTCCTTCTCTGGGAGTGTGCCTACGCAGAGTTGGTCTTTACGAGTTGCCTCTGGCCGGACTTCGGCAAGGAGCAGGTCGAAGAGGCGCTCACTCTCTTCGCGCAGCGAGAGCGCAGATTCGGGACCCTACCGGACGTCGAGGAGATGGCTTCCTGAGGCACTGGAGCAGTGGGGCAGTGAGGCCGTGGAGAGGGAACGACTCCACGTGATCAGGACAGCGACCGGATTCATGCGGGGCATGTCGACTCATCGAAGCCGTCGACGTGATTCCCTACTCCTCTGGGAGCTCGGCTACCCACTCGAGGAAGCGAGATAGCGCTGTGCTCGGTGGTGCGCCCTACTCTTTGGTTCCCACGACGTCTTCGACCCAGGTGTAGGCGGCCATCGCTGAGGAGAAGCCGATGGTAGTGATGGCCATCAGAGCTACTTGTCGCATCTCGTCGGCTTCGAGCCCAGCGTCCAGGCCTTTCCGCGCAGCAGAGTGAACCCCTCCCTCCCTTTGGCGGGAGACTGCCAGCGCCAGCTTGACGAGCGCCGCGGTCCTCCTGTCGAGGGCCCCCAACTCGTTGACGCTCTTCCCCAGGGCCTCGTAGTTGGATGCAATCTCCGGATAGTTCCTGCGAAACCGTAGATAGGTTTCGGGGATCTTCTTCGTCTCGGTCATGGATTCCCCACCTCCTGCGGGTGATTGTAGCGACAACGGCCGATTGCTCGAAGGGCCCGAGCTCGAGTCTCGGCCGACCTGATATTCGTCATTCCAGGCCCGTGCCGAGACGGCTAGAGTCAAATCGACAGCTGTAGGAGTCGCTCACCGCTTGCCTCGAAGCGCCCCTGATCAAGACGACTCGCCGATCGGCGACGCCCCTTCTGGAGGGTGTCCGACAGCGGAAGAGGAGCGTGACATGCGGAACCAACAGAGCTCGCTGAAACAGAAGGCGGGCGATTGGCTGTTCGGCCTTTCCGGCTCCAAGCCCCATCGGAGCTACCGTATCCGTCTACTCGTGCAGCGGCTGTTCGCCGGGATCTGTGTGCTGCTGGGCTTTCAGCTCAGCCGCTTCTACCTGGCGGCGAAGGCCGGACAGGTGCCGCTTCCTCACCGACCACCAGGGGTGGAGGGATTCCTGCCGATCAGTGGTCTGATGGGCATCCTCGATTGGATCTATCAGGGGACGTTGAACCGCATCCATCCGGCGGCGACGATCCTGGTCATGGTGATCCTGCTCATGGCCCTCCTGCTCCGCAAGTCCTTCTGTTCGTGGATCTGTCCTGTGGGGATGCTCTCCGAGTACCTGGCCAAGCTGGGGCGGAAGATCTTCGGCCGCAACTTTCGTCCGTGGAGATGGCTCGACCTGACTCTGCAGAGTCTCAAATACCTGATCCTGGGATTCTTCGTCTGGGCCATCTTCACCATGAGCAGCGCCGCACTGCAAGCCTTCATCGAATCGCCCTACAACAAGGTGGCAGACATCAAGATGGGGTTGTTCTTCTTGAACCTGGGCCAGGTCGGGATCATCGTCATGACCGTTCTGGTCGTGGCCTCCGTCTTCATACAGGGATTCTGGTGCCGATATGGATGTCCCTATGGCGCGCTTCTCGGTCTCTTCTCCTGGATGTCGCCGGTGAGGGTGGAGCGCAACGAGGACAAGTGCATCGATTGCAGCCTCTGCGACAACGTGTGCATGTCACGGCTCCCGATCTCGAAGTCCTCGGTGGTCCGCAGTGTCGAATGCACCGGGTGTGTAGACTGCGTCGCGGTCTGCCCGGTGGACGATGCGCTCGCCCTGAAGGCGGCCGGTCGCCGCATGAGCATTCCCGCCTTTGCAGCGGCGATTCTGATGCTGTTCATGATCGGCTACTCGGCGGCTCGAATGACGGGCCAGTGGTCCAACGAGATCAGCGATGCAGAGTACGTGCACAGGATCCAGAACATGGACGACCCTGCCTATGGCCATCCGGGCTCTTCGAGCGCGCAGGGTGTTCAGGAGAAATGAGCTCTCCAAGTGACAGGGAGAGTATCGAGAACCCCAGGAGGAGAAGCTCATGACGAATGAAGGGAACGACAAACAGTGTCTGGCCTGCAAGCGCGGAACGGATGAGACACCCCTGGTGCACCTCGAGTACCAGGACTCGGCACTCTGGATCTGCCCCCAGCATCTGCCCATCCTGATCCACGACCCGGCGCAGTTGATCGGTTTGCTCCCCGGCGCGGAGCGCCTGAGCCCGGCCGACCACCACGACTGAGGAGGGATCAGTCCTCCTCGTGAGCGTGCACGATCTCCAGGATCTCTTCTTCGGAAAGAACGCGGGCTGACTTCTTGGCAGCCTGCAGGACGGCCTGGGCTATTTCGTGGGAGCTGTCCAGGCCTCTCGACTCCAGGTAGTGCTGCACGTTGGACATGCCCGACATGTGGCCGATCTCGATCTCCTGCTCTCGCCCGATCCAGCTTGCTGGCACCCCCGAATAGATTCGATCGGCCAGCCAGGCATCGCCCTTCCTCTGGGCCTTGATGACCGCCGCGGCGTGGACGCCGGTGGCCGTTCGAAAGGCATCCCGGCCGATGATAGGCGTCCCGATGGGTATGGGCATTGCTGTGGCCTTGGCGACCAGCTCCAGGTATTCGGAAAGGTGCGTGAGATCGTCCTGACGGACGCCGAGCAGCTTGAGATTGACCAGGATCTGTTCGATGGGAGTGTTGCCGACGCGCTCGCCAATTCCCAGGGCCGTGCCATGAACCCGGCTGGCTCCCGCCTTGATGGCTGCCAGGGTGTTGGCAACATCCAGAGCCCGATCCCGGTGACCGTGCCAGTCGATGCCGATGTCGCCACCCGCCTCGTCGAGCAGCCCACGAACCCAGGTGACAAGGTTCATGACCCCTTCCGGAACGGCCGCGCCCACCGTGTCGCACAGGCAGACCCGCTCGGCCCCGGCATCAACAGCGGCGGTCAGCAGAACTCTCAAGTGCTCTGGAGACGCTCGGACGGTGTCCTCGGTGACATACATCACCGGAAGACCTTCCTTGACCGCGAAGCTCACCGCCTCGGTAGTGTGGCGCAGGATGTGATTCAGGTCCCACTCCTCGGCATAGAGACGGATCGGGCTGCTGCCGATGAAGACGCAGGCCTCGATCGGGATCCCCGTGCGCTGAGAGATCTCGGCGATGGGCTGGATGTCGACCATCAGGGTTCTGGCGGCGCAATTGGGGCGAATGCCGAGCTTCTGCTCGACGATTTCTCGGCACAGGCGCGTCACGGCTTCGACCTGTCGCGGACCGGCGCCCGGTAGACCGACATCGGCGGTCTCGATACCCAGCGAGTCCATCAGATGCAGCAGCTCGACCTTGACCTCGAGCCCCGGATCCGTGACCGACGGGCTCTGCAGGCCGTCCCGCAGGGTCTCGTCATCCAACATCACGTGATCCGGCCACGCTGCGCGGTGGGGCCCGTCCGCAGCCCAGTCGTGGATGAGGTCGGTCGTTTCGGGGCGGGTCAAGGTGTGAGGCTCACTGACTAGTCGTTGATCTTGAGCTTGGTGCCGAAGTCCCGGGCGCTCTTGAGCAGATCTTCGGCCTGTGCATCTTCGCCACGGGCTTTGAAGAGCATTGCCAGGTGATAGAGACTGCTCACCTCACCTACCGCCTCGTCGATGCTCCGACGGAAGGAGCGCTCGGCGGCTGGTGTCTGATCAAGGCGCTCGTGAATGACGCCGAGATGATAGTTGGCCATGAGGTATTCGGGTGTCAGGGTGATGGCCTGCTCGAAGTGCTCGAGGGCTTCATCGAGCTGTCCAGCGTGAAACAGCGCCAGCGCCAGTCGGTAGTGGGCAGCGTTGTAGTGGGGATCGATCTCGAGGCAATTCCGCAACGCCCGGATCGCCTGCGGCATATTGCCGCGGTGGTACCACGCCACGCCGAGGTCGTAGTGGCCCAGGACGAACTCGGGCGCTGCGGCCAGGGCCTTCTCATAACGTTCGATAGCCAGCTCGAGGGTGCCCTGATGGAAGTAGAGATTGCCCAGCTGATGGTTGGCGAGGGCGTGATCCGGCTCCAGCTCCAGCAGCCTCTCGAGCTCGTGTCGCGCTTCTTTGCTGCGCCCCTCCTTTTCGTGGACCAGGGCCAGCAGAAGGCGCTGATCGGTGAACGCGTCGCGCAGGAACATGCCACATTCGGCGCAGAACTTGTCATCTTCGGCTGCCAGATGGCCGCAACGAGGGCAGCGTAATTGCTCTCCGGCTCCGCTTTCCGTCATGGCTGTCCTTCTCCTTTCATCGTCCCGGCCGGGTCTCGAGGTCGAGCCCGGTCGGGTTGTGGATGTTGATCTCGAGTGCGCCACTATCCTCTCACAGGCCACGCCCAGGACTCACCCGACTCGCAGCGCGTAACTGCGAGATCAGGCAACCTTTAGCAGCAGTTCTCCGTACCTGTCTGTCATGAACCAGCTGCCCACGGACGGGCCAGCGACTCGTGACCAGTGGGCCAGGAGGTTTCCGATTCGATGAATCTCACCAAGTCCTCCCTCAAGAACCCGTCTGGAGTGGCGGTTGGAGTCGCCATCATCATCGTTTTCGGCCTGTTCAGCCTGACAAAGCTGCCGGTGCAGCTCTTTCCCGACATCGAGCGACCACAGATCTCCATCTGGACCGGCTGGCGGGCCGCCTCGCCGAGCGAGGTCGAATCCGAGCTGCTCGAGCCGCAAGAAGACGTTCTGGAGGGTCTGCCGGGCTTGCAGGAGATGAATGCCAATGCCAATCCGGGAGGTAGTTGGATCAACCTGACCTTCGATCTCGAGACCGACATGCAGGAGACGGTGATCGAGGTGATCAGCCGCCTCAATCGGCTGCCTCCGCTGCCGAGGGATGCCGATCCGCCGGTTCTACAGCTGGGCGGTGGTGGTGGCGGT
>JARFQS010000464.1 GCA_029287645.1 Thermoanaerobaculia bacterium
CCCCCCCCCCCCCCCCCCCCCCCCCCCGCGACTCGATTCGTCGGCAGCGTCAGATGTGTATAAGAGACAGCATCATCGCGGCAGCCCTCTTTTACCTCCTCGGTGTTCAGCTGCCGACAGTCACCATCAACATTCCGTTGAACAACACCGTCCAGGCTCTCGATATCGACGCCATGGACGAGACGGCGCTCGCGGCGGCCCGCCGAGATTTCGAATCGCGTTGGAACTTCTGGAACTCGACCCGGACCCTCCTGGCGAGTCTCGTGTCAGTCCTGCTCATCATCCTGCTACTCAGACTCTGAGAATCAGGTGCCTGTCACCGATGTCTCTACTCAGCGCCTTTCGCGACGAGGCGCTCGAGCTCATGGTCGAAGTTGGTCACCATGGTCACCAGGGTGCCGCGACCTTGCTGATTGCTCTCCTCGAAGAAGACGAAGGTTCCGCCATCCGCAGTCACATCCCAGTCCGGCATGATGCCCGATGACGAGAGCCCCGTGACGCCTCCGCGAAAGGGTCCATCGAAGAGGTTTCTCGGCTTGCCCACGCTGAGAGAGTCCCCGCTCGTCTCGACGTCGACCACCATCAGGCCGGTCTCGGTACGGTAGTAGAGCTGGCTTCCGTCGGTCGACCACTTGGGCTGACCACCACCATCGACCGAGATCTGCCAGCGCCCCCCCGCCTGAGGATAGGGACGCACATAGACCTCGTAGCGGCCAGACTCATCCGACATGTAGGCGATCCATCGACCGTCGGGCGAGAAGCTGGGGTACCACTCGATGAACGGCGTCGACAGGTACTCCTCGACTTCCCCCTCGCCCTCGAGGTCGTAAACCCACAGGTCGAACGACTGTCCGAGGGTGACACCGGCCAGAAAACGGCCGTCGGTCGACCACGAGTTGGGCGCCAGGAACTTCTCGACCTCCACGATGAGCTCGGGCTCGCCCGAGCCGTCGGCCCGCTTGCGATACAGCTGGGGCGGGCCCTGACGAGCAGAGGCGAACGCGATGTATTGTTCGTCTGGCGACCACACCGGCAGAATGTCCCCCGCCGGGTCGAAGGTCAGTCGCGTCCCAGTACCACGCTCCAGGTCGTGCACCCAGAGATCCGTGTTGTCGTCCTTCAACCGAGCCAAGGCCAGCTTGCTGCCACTCGGTGAGTAACGGAGGCCGCTGTAGGTACCGACCTCGTCCCAGAGCGCATCGATGTCCCCTTGGCGATCCGATCGCAGGATCCGATACTCCTCGAGCTGATCCTGACCGCTTACATAGACGAGAGTCCCCGTCGGGGCGATATCGAACTGGGCACCGCCGTCACCGACATCCTGCGACACATCGTGCGCCACAGGTACGGGTGGTCCGGTGGCTTCGAGCCTCGCGAGATCGAACGGCCTGGCAAACAGGGTGTTCTCGTTGATGAACAGAAGGTAGCCGCCCGGTGCATAGCGACCGAAGAAGCCACCCTGATGAATCACCCTGCGTTCGCCGCTATCCAGCTCCAGAACCTCGATGCTCGCCTCGTTGTAGTTGTCCATCTCCTCGTTGCCCACGGTGAAGAGCACGTGAGTGCCACCCGGTAGGGACTGAGGCCATCGGTGACTGGTCTCCTGCTTCTCTTCGTCGAGGGTGGTGATCGCTTCGGGCTGACCACCGGATGCCGAAACCCGCATCAGGGGGCTCTCTGGATCGGGCGCGAAGATGATGGTGTCGTCGGAGGCCCACCAGGCACCCCGACTCCGGTTCACGGCCGTCAGAGCGACGGGCGCGCCACCGGCGACAGGGATCTTCTTCAGCTCGGTGGTCGTCACGTAGCCGATCCACTCACCGTTGGGTGAGAAGAAGGGGTGGTAGGGCGACTCCGCGCCGGAGCTCGAGACCAGTTGGGTGCTTCCCAACTGATCCAATGACCTCACATGAAGCTGGAAGTTCTCGTCGTGGTCGATCACCACATAGGCGAGATGACTGCCATCCGGCGACAGCATGTAGTTGGATCCCAAGTCCAGATCGGGCCCATTCTCCGAAATCGACACCTCGAGACGCATGACCGGCTCTTCCTCGATGAGCACCCCTCGAGAGCTGAAGGGCGCCATCAGGGCCACCAGCAGCGCGACGGAGGCCAACCCGGCAACGAGCCAGGGTAGGACCCTCTTCCAGACAGGGGTCTTCTCTGCCACAACTGCGCCCGGACTGCCTTCGTCCCGCCCCGCTCGAGCGTCCTGGATCTCGAGCCACGCCGAGGAGGCATCCGACAACCGATAGCGCGCCTCGCGTTCGAGGCAGCGCCGCAGGAGCCGTCGCACCGCAGCGGGTGTCTCGGCAGGGAGCCGGGCCCAGTCGGGCTCGGATCGCAGCACGGCAGCCAGCGTGTCCGACACGGTGCTACCACCAAAGAGTCGGTGGGCGGTAAGCATCTCGTAGAGCACCGCACCGAAGGCCCACAGGTCGGACCGCCGATCCGCTTCCTGGCCGCGCGCCTGCTCGGGGCTCATGTAGGCGGCGGTCCCGAGTAGCACACCGGCCGTAGTCATCTGTGCTGTCAGGGTGGGAGAAAGCGACAGCGGCGAGGCGTCGAGGTCCTGCGCGGATCCCGACACGGTCTTCGGATCGAGAGCTTTGGCGAGGCCGAAATCGAGCACTATGGTCTGACCCTGCGGGTCGACCACCACATTGGCCGGTTTGAGGTCTCGATGGATGATGCCCTTGTCATGGGCCGCCTCGAGCGCCTCGGCGATCTGCTGTGCGATGGGTAGGGCCTCTTCGACGGGAATGGGCCCTCGACCGATCCGTTGAGCCAGGGTCTCGCCCTCGGCCAGTTGCATGACCAGGAGCTGGCGGCCCTCGGCTTCTTCCAGACCGTAGATGGAGGCGATGTTGGGATGGTCCAGCGCCGCCAACACCCGTGCTTCGCGTTCGAAACGAGCCAGACGCTCGGCGTCGGCGCCGACGGCCTCCGGCAGCACCTTGATCGCTACGTCGCGGCCCAGCTTCCCGTCCTGGGCTCGATAGACCTCCCCCATGCCGCCTTCACCGAGCTTGTCGGTAATCGTGTAGTGGGCCAGTGTCTCGCCAATCATGCTCGCTCCTTCGCACTCCCATCGTGCGGAATCACTCCGCATTCCCCTCATACCCGACTGCGACTCCTGAGGCTGGCCGGATCCTACTACAGCCAAAGCAGCTGGAAGAGGCGGTCGATCATCCTGATCCGGTCTGGAACGAGATGTTCGTCTTCTTCAGACCATGTACCGACTCACAGAGAAACTCGGATCGGCAGAAGGACCCGGATCGATTGTTCCATGACGGACTTGAAGGTCTTCGGCATAATAGAGAGAATGTTTTGAGCGTTTCTATTCTGATCCAATAGACAGGTCCATTTCAAAGAGGCTGCATCTAATTTCTCCCAATACAGCACTTAAAAGTATTTTCAGAAAACACTTGACAACGGCTTCGGCAGTCTCTATCATTCTCCTTGTTGAACGCTTTGAACGATTTTGAGATCCACTCACTGAAAAGGAGAAAATCATGAAAAAAGCCACCAAGATCCGTTACAGCCTCACGTTTCTAGCCGTCACAGCCCTACTCGTTG
>JARFQS010000381.1 GCA_029287645.1 Thermoanaerobaculia bacterium
TTGCTCAACGTGATCAACGAGCTACCCGTCGAGGAGTATCTTCGGGGCGTCGTGCCGCGGGAGATGGGCCCCGGTGAGTTCGGGCAGATCGAGGCCCTCAAGGCACAGACCGTGGCGGCTCGCACCTACACGCTGAAGAACCTCGGTGAGTTCCGCGCCGAGGGCTATGACATCTGTGCCACGCCGCGCTGCCAGGTCTATGGCGGGATGTCCGTCGAGCACCCGCTCACGGATCGGGCGATCACCGAGACTGCCGGCGAGGTGCTGGTTTGGCAGGATGAGCTCGTCGAAGCCCTGTACAGCTCGACCTGTGGTGGACACACCGAGAACGTGAACCTCATCTTCCCCCAGAAGAATGTGCCCTATCTGAAGGGAGTTTCCTGCCTGGAAGCGGGAGTCGAAAGCATTCCCTCGCGATTGCCACGGGGCACCGAGTTTCCCACCGGTCTACTGGATCAGCTCATGCCGCCCAGCGGAACCCGGCTTTCGGCCGAGGTCGTCGGTGCTCGTCTCGAGCACCTGGCTCTGCTCGCCGGGCTGCCGATTCCGAGAGACCGTCTGGCATCCCTGGAGAGACAGGAGGTGCAGCGCTTCATCGCCTCTATCTTCGACCTGGCCCTGGACGCGCGGCTCTTCGTCTCGCCCGAGGACCTGCCCTACCTGTTGGACGAGCCGCCGGCGGATTGGTCCGAGGCAGACCTGCAGCTAGCGGCCTATCTGATGAAGAGCGGCCTGCTGTCCGGCGACCTCAACGAGCCCCTCACGGCAGCCGAAATCGACGAGACGCTGTACCGGCTGGCCATCTACCTGCGCGTGGTGGATCAATTGGAAGCGCGTTACCTCGGTCTCGAAAGTGGGCAGATCCGAGTCCGACTCGAGGATGAGGACGCCTCCTTTGCTGTCGGCGACCGGTTGGCGACATTCCGCCGGGTGGGGTCGAGGACGGTCGGATCGTCGCTGGCGCTGCTGGCTGGGGATTGGATGGAGCTCTACCTCCACAACGAGCAGCTGTTGGCGTTGGTGCATCAGGTCGAGACCGCCGGAGCGACCTATGATCGGAGCAGCAACCGCAGCTCGTGGAGCCGTTTCCGCAGTGATCGAAAACTGACCGAGCTGGTCAACGATCGCTACCCCGGCCTCGGCTTCCAGAGCCTCGAGATCCTGGAGCGTGGAGTCTCCGGACGGGTGGGAAAGATGAAGGTCGTAGGCGACGGTGGTCGCTCCGAGATCATCGAGGGATTGGCTGTGCGCTGGACCCTGGATGTGCCCGACACCCTGTTCACCGCCAAGCGCCTGACACCTCCGGACAAGTCGCCAGGCTGGCTTTTCACCGGGCGGGGTTGGGGACACGGCGTCGGCATGTGTCAGATCGGGGCCTTCGGCATGGCGATTCGCGGTCACTCCTACCAGGACATCCTTCGGCACTACTACACCGGGGTTCAGGTCGTTCGCACGACTCCGTCTGCGAGCTCTGGGGGTTGAACCGCCCGGGTGGCTCGCCTGGGGGACGGCGCCGGCAACGTAGGGGAGCCCCTTGCGGGCTCCCAGGGGAGGGGTCAAGCCCCTCCCCTGCATCAAGGGCAGGCCGCCACCTTGTCACGTCATCGCGCCGGATCTCTGGTGCCTATTGATGGCCCTTGCGCTGCGCTCGACGTGGCACCCCCTGACGAACCACCCGAACGAACCTCTGGCACCGGTGAGGGTAGTAAGGGCTCAAGGGCGTAGGGGCTTAGGGGTACAGTTGAGCTGGCGACCTACAACGGCTCCAAGGGTTCGGCGTGGGGACCTCCAGGGGGTTCTTGCAGCGGTAGGGAGGATAGCCCCCTGGGGGCCCCACGTCGGACCCGCCAGTCGACAACGGCCGGCAGGGGCGCCGGCCGCTTCAGAGCCCAGGACCGAGGTCCCAAGCCCCAGGACACCCTCGCAGGCGACCCGGACGGCTCGTTGCTGATTGCCGTAGGGTGTCCAGCGCGATACCATCCGAGGGGTCATGACCATAGCCACCGACCAGCCCACGACCACCAGCCTGTGCGACTTTTCACTGACCTCCGATCAGAAGGTCGTCCGCGAAGCGGCACGGGATTTCGCCAGGCAGGAGATCGACCCCCTGGTCGAAGAGCTGGATGAGGCTCAGCAGTTCCCGATCGAGCTGTTCGCCAAAGCCGGAGAGTTGGGCTTCCTGGGTGTGATCTTTCCAGAGGAATACGGCGGTTCCGGCCTCGGTTATGTCGACTATGTGCTGGTGATCACCGAAGTCTCGAAGGTCGATCCCTCCATCGGCCTCAGCGTGGCCGCCCATAACTCACTGTGCAGCAACCACATCTACAAGTTTGGGACAGAGGAGCAGCGTCAGCGCTGGCTGGTGCCATTGGCCAGTGGGAAGAAGATCGGGGCCTGGAGCCTCACGGAGCCGGACGCCGGGTCGGATGCCGCAGGCACTCGGACGCGGGCCGAGAAGGTCGAGGGCGGCTGGATCCTGAACGGCTCCAAGACGTTCATCACTCATGGCTCGGTAGGGGATATTTGCGTGGTCATTGCGGTGACGGATCCGGACGGTCCACGCCATCACAATCTCTCGGCCTTCGTGCTGGAGAAGGGGATGGAGGGCTTCCGCGCCGGTAAGAAGGAGAACAAGCTCGGTTCCCGGGCCTCCGATACCTCCGAAGTCGTTATGCAGGATTGCTTCGTCCCCGATGAGAACCTCCTTGGAGAGCGGGGAGATGCGTTCATCCAAGCCGTGAAGATCCTGGACGGAGGTCGCATCTCGATCGCCGCTCTGGGACTGGGTACGGCGATCGGTGCCTACGAGACCGCCCTGGCCTATGCCAAGGAGCGTCAGCAGTTCGGCAAGCCGATCGCGGAGTTCCAGGCGATCCGGTTCTACCTGGCCGAGATGGCGACGCGGATCGCGGCAGCCGAAGCTTTGACGATGGCCGCGGCCCTCAAGATGGACGAGGGCAAGCGGGTCACCCGTCTGGCCGCCGAGGCGAAGCTCTATGCCGGCGAGACCGCCGTCTTCTGCGCCGAGAGGGGCGTGCAGATTCACGGCGGCTATGGCTACATCAAGGACTACCGGGCCGAGAAGTACTATCGGGACTGCAAGATCTGCACGATCGGCGAGGGTACGAGCGAGATCCAGAGACTGGTGATCGCGCGGCAGCTTCTTCGGGAACGTCGGTAGATCCGCCTCCCAACCATCGAGCTCAACCATGATCGAAGGCATCGAGCACATCGGCATCGCGGTGCGATCGATCGAAGAGGCGCGGGCCTTCTATGAAGCCCTCGGCCTGGAGGTGGAAGCCATCGAAGAGGTGCCCCACGAGGGCGTCCGGGTGGCGCTGATCCCTTGCGGCGCCGCCCGTATCGAGTTGCTCGAGTCCACCGCAGATGATTCGCCGGTCGGCAAGTTCCTCGCGAAGCGAGGTCCCGGGCTGCACCACCTATGTCTGGAGACCGACGATGTGAAGGCGGACGACGCCACCTTGCGAGAGGCCGGCTTCCGGGTCTTGAGGGCGGAGCCGACCCGGGGAGCGGGGGGCTGCTGGGTGCAATTCGTGCATCCCGCCAGCACAGGAGGGGTCCTGCTCGAGCTTTCACAGCGCTCGGACGAAGAATCTGATTGAATCCTTGGATCGAGACGAGCCAACCATGTTGAAACAGGACTCCATCGTCATCGTCCATCTGGTCAATCCGACCGAGAAATTCTGGGGTGTCCTCCAGGATCTGGATCCGAGCGGTCTCGTTCTACGGGGCCTCAGCGTGACGAGCTTCGACGACTGGATGTTCCAGGTGGCTCGCAAAGAGCACCAGGCCCTGGGTCTTTCGACCATGTTCGTGCCGCTGTTTCGAGTGGAGCGGATCTTCCTGGACGAGCAGATCGGAGAGGTCGAATCCTACCGTCAGCGCTTCCAGACCCAGGTCGGCGAACCCGTCGAGCACTTTCTTGGGATGGAAGTACCCGAAACCGAAATTCCCTCGTGAAGGCTGAGGCGGCCGGCATCTCGGCCGGCCGTTGGTCTTTCTGTCCGAACCACTGTCTCGTGAAGGTCCGTCCGGGTGGCTCGCCTGGGGGACGGCGTCGGCACTGTAGAGGAGCCCCTTGCGGGCTCCCATGGGAGGGGTCAAGCCCCTCCCCTACATTTAGGG
>JARFQS010000382.1 GCA_029287645.1 Thermoanaerobaculia bacterium
TCGTCATGCTCACCGACGAGAACCCAGAATGGAATGCCAAATCACCCGCGACTCTGGGTGGCAGCCCGGTTTCAATGCACATCTACACCGAGAACGCCGACGCCATGTTCGACCGCGCAGTGGCAGCCGGGTGCGAATCCGTTGCCCCGATGATGGACGCGTTCTGGGGAGACCGATACGGCAAGGTGATGGATCCCTTCGGGCATCAATGGGGCTTCGCCACCCAGAAGGAAGAGCTCACACCCGAGCAGATGGAGCAGCGGGCCCGGGAGTGGTTTGCTTCCATGGGCTGATCCAATCCCCCTCCTCTGGCTCTCAAGCCTTGTCAGTAGCGAGCAACGCAGCGAGGTCGCCTCTGATCTGCCGTCGAGGCGTCAGGAAGTCGAGCTCCGCGTAGAACTGGGCCCGATCTAGGGTCTCGGCCAGAAGAGGCCCACCGAGAAGGAGTGGCATCGACTCGATCCCTGCCATCCAGACCAGGGCTGGCAGCAGGAACCCGAGGCCGAGTCTCAGAGTCGCCAGAGCTCTCCAGCCCGGTCCCTGCAGCACCGGACGAGAAAGGTAGAGGACGATCTTGAGAGCTGCTGCTGGCAGTGCGATCCATGGGCTGCCGACCCACAGACCCAGCAGAAACAAGGCTGTGAGTGTTGTCATCGCACTGTGGGGAACCGTAGGCACCCGCAGGCCGGGAATGTTGTAGACCATATCCATGCACAGTAGCGTCGCAAACCCGAGGCCGACTGCCAGCAGGGACGACAACGTCGACCGGCTCCCTGAAACTCCGAGAAACAAGACGCTCCCGAGGAAGAGAGAGTAGAGGGCTACCTCTCTACTGACCCAGGAAGTCCGGAAATTCAGGACGGCGCGCCACGCCCGAGTCGGCTTGCCCAGGTGCAGCGTGCTGACCATCATGGCGCCAATCCCGACTGTCAGGGCTGCTGGCCAGTGGAGCTCGGAGACCTCGATCAGTTGTGCGGTCACGAAGGCGACGAGCCCAGCGACGAGGAGAGTGAAGACCAGCAGGGGCCATTCAGAGCGGAGCTTCACCGGCAGGATCCGACCGCCGATCTCGGTCTGTGTGGGAGTCGGCAGAGGACTGGCCGTCATTTCCGGCGCTCGAGTCCGCCTCCTTCTGGGTTTGAGACGGATCGCCGGTTGGAGACCGACGTCAGGGAACCCCGGTGGGCTCACGCCATCCGGCGAGCCCCGTTCAACGAATCCGAGGGCCTCGACAGGACAGGCCTCCACGCAGGCCGGTTCCAACTCCCTCTCCAGGCGATGCGAGCAGAAGGTGCACTTCTCGACGATTCCCGCTGCCGGATTGAACTGTGGAGCACCGTAGGGGCAGACCCAGGTGCAGTATTGGCAGCCTATGCAGCTGTCACCCTCGAGCAGTACGGCACCGGTCGTCGGGTCCTTGCTGTAGGCATTCGCTGGACACCCGTACAGACAGGCGGGCTCGAGGCAGTGATTGCAGGCCAGCGAATAGTGATAGACCGCCGCCCCTGGAAAGTTGAGCTCGTTGAAGGTGTGAATGCGGCGCCAATCCACAGCTTGGTCCACGAGGTTCTCGGTTCGGCAAGCGATGGCGCAGGCCGAGCACCCCGTGCAGCGATCGAGATCGAGGGTGAAGAGCGCCTGTGGCTTCAAAGAGTCTCCACCTCGACTGCGTTGTCGTGAAAGGCCGCGCCGTGGGCCATGTCGGTCTCACGTGCCGCGGACAACTGGTTGATGCCGCCCCCTTCCGAGAGCCACCAACCATTCGTCACCGAGACGCATCCCGGCTTGAGACCGTAGTCGAGCTGCGCTTCGAGCTCGACGCTTCCACGCTCGTTGAACAACCGCACCCTGGAGCTGTTCTGGATGCCGCGAGCCCGAGCGTCCTCGGGGTGGATGTGGACCAGAGTCTTCGGGTTCAGCTTCCGGATGGAAGGTAGATTGTTGAACTGCGAGTGGATCCGATCCTTCGTGTTCGGGGTCAGCAGGTGCAACGGGAATCGCTTTCCTGCCGATTCTTCGGGTCCCGGTGCCTCCATCGGCTCGGAGAAAATCGGCAGCTGAGCGAGACCCCAACGAGTCTCGGCTTCTTCTGACAACAGCTCGACCTTGCCCGAGGGTGTCGGGAATTGCAGATCTGCCCACGCGACCGTCTCAGCACCCGGAGCCAGCACGGGTCCCTGCCTCAACCGCTTCAGATCGAGCTCCGGGAAGGGCTCGAGCCGCCTTTCGAGATAGGCCTCCACCGCGGCATCTCCGGGCTCGGGGACCGAGGCGGCCAGGGCGGCCGGATCCAGGCCCATGGATTTCCCCAGGTGGTAGTAGATCTCCGACTCCGGCTTGACCTCGCCTGGCGGCTCGATGAGTTTGTCCTTGATCTGAATATAGGAATGCCAGTAGGCGTTGATGACATCCGTCTGCTCGAAGAATGTCTTGGCCGGCAGAACGATGTCCGCTTCCAAAGCCGTGTCCGTCATGAATTGATCGACGACGACGCGGAACTCCAGGGCTCGGAGGGCTTCGAGGACTCGATGGGTGTCTGGATTCTGGGTCACCGGGTTCCCACGCTCGATCCAGGCGGCCTTCAGGGGTGGATCCCGCTGCTCGAGCATGTGGCGACCCAGTAGTGCGGTGGACACCGAAACGCGCATCGAGCCGGAGTCGTCCTTCGGCGGAAACAGGGCAAGGGGGTCCTTCATGGAGTGGAAGACATGACTCTGCAGGTTGGCGTCGATCCACCCAGCACCGGGCTTTCCCAGGT
>JARFQS010000489.1 GCA_029287645.1 Thermoanaerobaculia bacterium
GGTGTAGATTCCCCACTGGGGCGGTGTAACCCCTTGTTTCCCCGGGGGAAATCGATGCCCCCCGAATCGGTGTGGGGAGAACCGGACTAGTCCTGCCGGTCCCTCAAGCGCTATTATCATGTGTCTAGACATCAAGGCCAGAGGCTGCCATGAACCGTATCCGAGCCGCACGACAGGCTCGAGGTTGGACCCAGAGCGAACTCGCAGATCGCTCCCGGGTCTCCCCCCGAACGATTCACGCGGTCGAAAAGGGACAGGACTGTCGCCAAGCGACGAAGCGTAAAATCCTCGCTGCGCTGAGCGTTCCCTGGGATCTACGCGACGAGTACTTCCCGCGACTGCGCGCCGTTCGGCGCGTCGAGCCGGCGGCGGCACGCACCGCCTGAACGGTTTCGCATTCACTCCGACCGCGACTAGCTGGCCGGCACGCGATCCCTGACACGAACTCTGCGCGCCGCTACGCAGACACGATCCAGCCGCCAGCTCGGTTTGCCTGCCGGCGTGTGCCGATGAGCTAACCTCGACCGGGGAGGCGTCGATCGATCCGAATGCGGTGTGCGAGCTTGGGCCTCTGGGTTGCCGTCGCTGCCGCCTGTGGATGCACGACGCTCGAGATCCACTACCAGCGCCTTCCGGAACGCGAAGCATTGGCGTCGATCCAGGAAGGCATCACCACTCGGGGTGAGGTGCTCCAACGTCTCGGCCCCCCCGAGGAGTTTCGTCAGCCCTCCCCCCTCGATCGGACGCGGTCCACCAGCCCCCAGCGCCGTCGGATCCTGGAAGGCGGGGAGGTCTTCTTCCAAGACACCTACACCTACGCCTCCGAGCGGTACCGGATCAATACCTTCGGGCTGCTGCCGGTTGGCCCCTCCCTGTTTCGCGTCACCTGGCGAAAATCGCGCGAAGATCGTTGGCGGCTCGAGTTCGACGAGAACGACGTGGTCCGTACGGTGTCCCACGTCGACGAGAGTGTGGATGAAGATCACTGACGGCGTGCGCGCAGTTTTTCTCCTGCCTGCGCTCCTGCTGACGAGTTGTCTCTACGTCTCGGCCTCGGGCGCCTTCGGCTCCTACATCGACCCGGCGACGGTCTCCCGGATCGTTCCGGGCGAGAGCACCAAGGGGCAGGTCCTCGAGCTTCTGGGTCCTCCGGAGGAGTTCCTGCGCTCCGAGGTGCTCACCTCGCTCGGCGACGATGCCTCACGCGTGTCGGGAGCGGTGGCGCTGGGAAACCGGGCCCAGGACGCCTTCACCTATCAACTCGACACCCTCTCTTCCTGGGCCAGCATGCTTCTCTTCTACAACCACGTCCGGGGGCAGATCGAGACCGATCTCCTGGTGATCTTCTTCGATCCCGAGGATCGCGTCCGAGAGGTCAGCTTCCGAACCGTCTCGAGGAAGCCATGAGGGCCATCGCAAAGAAGCTCTGGGTCCTCGGCGGAGTCCTCCCGGCCCTGGCGTTGTCCGGGTGCATCTCCTTCTCGGGCCACTTCGGCACCAAGATTCGCGTCGAGAACATCCCGCGGATCGAGAAGGGCGTGACCACCCGGGCGCAGGTCATGAGCTGGTTCGGGCCGCCATCGGCCTTCTTCAACCCCACCTTCCTGGACGTCATCTTCGAGAGCGAGGAAGAGATCATTGGCCCCGGGGCAGCGGTACTGAATGACGTTTACACCTATCGCTACATCGAAAACAAGACGAAGATCTTCTTCGTCCCGATCTTCGTCGCCTTCCTCGATACCGTGGCCGTAGCCGAGACACTCACGATCTTCTTCGACGAGAACGGAAAGGTCGAATACCACGCCTACCGTCAGGACGAGCCACGGCCCAAGAGGGGTGACTGAGGAATGACCCGAATCGCACTCCTGCTGATTGCAGCGCTGTCAGCTGGCTGCGCCGAGGCGATCTTCTCGATCGACTCCTACCGCACCCACAACGCCTACACCGAAGCATCCCTCGACGAGTTCGTGAAGCTCCGGGACACCGGTCCGGTCAACAAGGCCGAGGTGCTCGCGACGCTCGGCCCACCTATCGACGTGATCGGCCAGGACAAGGGCGAGATCTTCGTCTACCGCCGGCTGGCCAGAGACACCCGCACCATCAATCTCAACCCCTCCATGGTCAATTTGTTCGGTCCGGCGCCGCCGATTCCGATCTACTTCGACAGCCGGACTTCGGGAAGAGACGACACCCTGATGGTCTTCTTCGATTCCCAGGGGCAGGTGCGGGGTGAGGGGTTCAACCTTGGAATCCAGGACACCGGCCAGAGCGGAGCGGCCTTCGTCGGCGAAGGGGTGCAGGAGCTGCTCAAATGAAGCGCATCGCATGGGTCGTGGCTCTCGGACTGCTCTCTGGATGCAGCCTGACCTACGCCGAGATCGGCATTCCGGTTCCAGAGGCGAATGGACTCGAGATCGGTCGGAGCACCAAGCCCGAAGTCCTCGAAGCTCTCGGACCCCCGCGCCTGGTGCGGCGGCAGTTCGACGGAGAGCTCTACACGTGGCGGCGCACCAAGAGCCGTCGGCGCTCGATCACCATCGTCCCGATCTACGTGCGGGCCTTCTTCTATGCCGACGGCGAGTCCCGCCGCGATGATCTCAGCCTGCTCTTCGACCGAGAGGGAATCCTCCAAGGCATCGGGCGACGCCTGGAGACCGAAGAGGGGGGAGGCTGAAACCCGCTCGGCCTTGGAGCGCGCGGGGGGCGCCAGAAGCGGCAATCGTCTCGATCAGACCGCAGCGGGCAGCGCGCCGCCGGTCTGTTATCGTAATGACAGGACGCGCCGGTAGCTCAGCTGGATAGAGCACCAGGCTTCGAACCTGGGGGTCGGGGGTTCGAATCCCTCCCGGCGTGCCAGCAACTTCACAAGACGCCGCAAGGACTTGCGGCGTCTTTCCTGCTTGTGGGGG
>JARFQS010000511.1 GCA_029287645.1 Thermoanaerobaculia bacterium
ATGCTGAATCGGACCGTCGAGGGGGGGCTGGGGGGAGCCGAGCTGCCGGCACCGCAGGCCGTTCTGATGAAGTTGGTGATCGACGGTGTTCTGGACCAGAACCTGCCCTGGGCCCTGATCCTGATCGGGGTCGCCATTGCGAGTGTTGCGGCACTGTTCAAGGTGCCGGTGTTGGCCTTCGCGGTAGGTGTGTATCTACCCCTTGCCACCATGGCCGCCGTCTTCCTGGGTGGTCTGATGCGATGGTGGCTGACCCGCGGTGTCGAGCCCGACGTGGCCGAGCATCGGCGGGAGCAGGGAGTCCTGTTCGGTTCCGGCCTGGTGGGTGGAGGAGGCCTGACCGGAGTGCTACTGGCGATCTGGGTCGGCGCCCGAGGCGGTCAGCGGATCGTGGGATTCTCAGAGATCGTTCCCGAGTCGGTGGCGAGCGCCCTCGCCCTCCCGACAATCCTGGCGATTCTCGGTTGCATGGCCTTCATCGCGACGCGCGGCAAGCCGACGAGCGACGATGAGCCGGGCGGCGACGAGACGCGGTGACCCTTCGACAGCGCGCCGAGCGCCCGATTCGGCTCAACTCTTCTCCCATTCCCGTACGAAGCGGTTTCGTCTTCGCGGCGGTATTGATCTTGGTACTGCCTTTTGGAGGCGCGGTCGAGAGCGTTACCCGGGACCCGAGCGAGGCTCGGACAGGGCAGGCTGAGGTGATACGGCTTGGCGTAAAGGTGCGGAAGGTGCTACCGCACGATACCGGCGCGTTCACTCAAGGTCTGCTGTGGAGTGACGGTCGGCTCTACGAGAGCACCGGCGAGTTCGGGAGCTCCTCGGTGCGGAGAATCGATCCGGCCACCGGCACCGTCGAGAAAGAGATCTCTCTGGCCGACGACCTGTTCGGCGAAGGTTTGGCCCTGGTGGGAGAGAGACTGATCCAGCTCACCTGGCAACAGGGTGTGGCCCTGGTCTACGACCTGCAGACGTTCGAGGAGATCGATCGGTACTCCTACGACGGAGAAGGGTGGGGGCTGTGCTTCGACGGGTACCGGCTGTACATGAGCAATGGGACGGCCACGCTGTCCGTACGAGACCGGGACTCTTTCGACGAGGTGGATCGTCTGCAGGTGACTCTCGAGGGTCGCCCTCTGGGTGCCCTCAACGAGCTGGAATGTGCCGAAGGCTGGATCTACGCCAACGTCTATCAGACCGATGCCATCGTCCGGATCGACCCCTTGAGCGGTGAGGTTCGCGCGGTGATCCATGCCGCAGAGCTGTTGAGCGCGGAAGAGCGAGCGGCGGCCGATGTGCTGAACGGCATCGCCTACCGTGGCGATACCAGCTCATTTCTGCTGACGGGAAAGTACTGGCCTTCGATCTTCGAGGTCGAGTTCACGCCACTGGCGTCTCGACCTTGAGCATCCTCGCCAGGACCTGACGAAGCTTGTCGGGAAGATCGAGAGCTGGGAAGACCTCACGCACTTCGTCACGGCTGACGTAGAGCCAGATATCGTCCCACTGGGCATAGCGAAGCATGTTCGAGATTGCCCAGAGACGCTCGTCCTGGGTGCCCTCGTCGAGGATTCGCTGCAGCTCGTTGGCGCTGACGCTGCGGTCCGGAAAGAAGTAGAGGGGCTGGGAACCCTCTTCGATCTGCGGTTTCTGGTCGTTGGTCGTCATGGCTCCCTTGCAGTATAACTCGCATGGATCGCCGATCAACCGGGAAACGACTTGACGATGGGAGGTGGGTCGGCTAGATTTTTGATCGCTTTGGGAGTTCCCGAGCGGGCATAACTCAGCTGGTAGAGTGCAAGCTTCCCAAGCTTGATGTCGCGGGTTCGAGTCCCGTTGCCCGCTCCAATCGCCAACCGGAGACGTATCCAGAACCGACGCCCTTCAACTGCCTTCCAGGAAGGATCGAGCACTACCGACTTCCGATCGGCAGATCCAACAACTTCAAGCACGAGTAAAGGGGAGACCCGATGGCCCTGTTCAACCGCGAAGACGAAAACCCCGATGTCGCATCTCCGCCCAGCGCACCCATGACTCCGAAGCCACAGCCCACGAGCGGCGGCCGAGATACGTACATCGGTCCAGGAGTCAAGATCAAGGGTGAGGTCTCGGCCGATGTGGAGATGGTCGTGGACGGTGAGGTCCAGGGCCGGATGGAGCTCGAGCAGAGCCTCACGGTCGGGTCGAACGGTGTCGTCAACGGAGACATCGTCGCCAAGACGGTGAAAGTCGGTGGATCGGTGGTCGGCAATGTCCGCGGCACCGAGCGATTCGAGTTGTTGCCGAGCGGCCGCATCGAAGGGGACGTGGTGTCTCCGCGAGTCGTGATCGCCGAGGGAGCCTTCTTCAAGGGCAAGGTGGAGATGGAATCGGAGCAGCCTCCGAGCAAGCCGGCCGCCAGCCCGACGGCGCCAGGCGCCACCGCACGCAAGCCAGACAAGCCCGAATCCCAGCCCGACAAACCTTTGCCAGGTGCCTCGACCGGCACCGGGACCGAAACAGGGGGCCCCAAGTGATCGTCGGAATTCCCAAGGAGGTCAAGAACCACGAGTATCGTGTCGGCATGATCCCGGCCGGTGTGCACGCCCTGGTCGAGGACGGCCATACCGTGTATGTCGAGACCAGCGCCGGTGAGGGCAGTGGCATCACCGATATGGAGTATGCCGAGGCGGGCGCCGAGATTCTCGCGGACGCCAAGTCCGTCTATGAGCAGTCCGAGATGATCGTCAAGGTGAAGGAGCCGATCGAGCCGGAGTACGATTTGCTCCAAGAGGGCCAGACGCTCTTCACCTATCTGCATCTCGCGCCGCTACCGGAGCTGACCGAGTTGCTCTGTCAGCGCAAGGTCGCCGGCGTGGCCTACGAGACCATCACCGACAAGCACGGCGGCCTGCCTCTGTTGACGCCCATGTCCGAGGTGGCTGGCCGAATGGCGGTTCTGATGGGTGCCTACTACCTGCAGGGCGTCATGGGAGGCAGGGGCACCCTGCTGTCCGGCGTGCCCGGCGTGCCACCTGGCGATGTCGTCATCCTCGGTGGCGGCATCGTCGGCCTGAACTCGGCCAAGATGGCGCTCGGGCTGGGCGCCAGGGTGACCATCCTCGAGACGAGCCTGGAGCGCATGCGGTGGCTGGACAGCACCTTCCACGGCATGTTGACCACTCTGTCGAGCAACCACCACAACCTGATGGCAGCGCTGGGCCGTGCCGACGTCCTGGTCGGAGCCGTCCTGATCCCGGGAGCCTCTGCGCCGAAGCTGGTGACCCGGGAGATGCTCGGTGCGATGAAGCCGGGAAGCGTAGTGGTCGATGTGGCGGTCGACCAGGGTGGGTGTTTCGAGACCACCAAGGCCACCACGCACTCGGAGCCCATCTACGAAGTGGACGGCATCGTCCACTACTGCGTCGCGAACATGCCGGGTGCCGTGCCGCGCACCTCCACTTTCGCCCTCAACAACGCGACGATTCCATACGCCCTGGCGTTGGCCAACAAGGGTGTCGAGAAGGCCGTGAGGGACGACGCGGGCCTTTTCGAAGGCGTCAATACCTACAAGGGGCACATCACCTACGAGGCGGTAGCAGAATCGCAGGGCCGTCCCTACCACGCTCTCGACTCGCTGCTCGGCTGATACGACCTCACCAGGCAGGGAGCTCCGGCAGCTCCCTGCCTGCTATCGCCTGCCACAGAAACTCGATATCCGAAGGCACCGGAGCTTCGAACCGCAGGAGCTCTCCGCTCACTGGATGGGTGAGCTGGAGGCGCCACGCGTGAAGCGCCGGTCTCGAGAAATCCCGCAGAGGGCGCTGAATTTCTCGATCGAGGCCCTTCCAGCGGGCTTCACCGTAGATCGGATCCCCAATCAAGGGATGTCCCAAGGCCTTGAGATGGACCCTGATCTGGTGGGTCCGGCCGGTGGCCAGGTCGATCTTCAAGAGCGCGAGTCCTCTAGCGGAGTCAATCTGCTCGTAGTCGGTTCTGGCAGGACGCCCCGCGGGACGGATCGTCATTTCCTTGCGACGGTTCGGATGGCGGCCGATCGGCAGGTCGATGCTCCCGGTCGTCTCTCGCGGTTGACCGTAGACGATTGCGAGATAGAGCTTCTGGACCTGGCGCTCTGCGAAGGCTGCGGAGAGTGCCTGATACGCCTTGTCGGTTCGAGCCACCACGAGCACCCCGGTGGTGTCCTTGTCCAGTCGATGCACGATTCCAGGGCGACCCGGGCCGCCGACCTTGGAAATCTCCGGGAAATGGGACAGGAGTCGATGAGCGAGAGTTCCGGTGGGCCGGCCAGCTCCGGGATGCACCGTTAGCTCGGCTGGCTTGTCGAGGACTACCAGATCGTCATCCTGGTGCAGGATGACCAGCTCTCCGGCCTCGGGCTCCATCCCTTCGTCCAGCTGTCGATCCAGGGGCGTGTAGTCGATCCGTTCTCCGGCATTCAGAGAGTGTGAGGCCTTCGCGGGCTCCCTGTCGACCTGAACCCGACCGGCGCGAATCCACTGCTGGATCTGGTTTCTGGGAAGGTCCAGCCGCTTGGCGAGAAAACTGTCCAACCTGAGGCCCGAGGCTTCCGCCGGCACGTCGATGAAGCGATTGTGTGCCATGCCGGTGAGCAGAACGTCGATGTGAGCCTCAATCGGAGGGGCGGGTCGGAGCCTCGGCTGGCTCTTTCCGAGGGAAGAACATGTCGAGCATCATCAAGCAGATACCTATGGTGATCGCGCTGTCCGCCACGTTGAAGGCCGGGTAATGCC
>JARFQS010000528.1 GCA_029287645.1 Thermoanaerobaculia bacterium
GTGTAGGACTTCCGCCACTCGGGCTCGGTATCGGCGAGGACGGTCGTCTCCCAATGCCTCACGAGATAGTCGGTGATGAAATAGGTTCCGGCGCAATCCTGAGTGATTGCTGCGTAACTGGCTCCGGCATACATCTCGTAGCAATGCGGCCCCGGGATGCGGATCACGCCCCGGTCTTGCAAAAGACGGTCGAGCGCCCCCGAGGTACCACAATCTCCGTAGACCAAGACGACCTTGTCGTACTTCCCCTCGAGTTGATCCAGCATCGATTCGACAGCGCTCAGGATCTGTTGCGGCTGGGCGTGATGTCTCGCCGGCACTCCGTAGAAGTCGACGACCCATCCCCGTTGCGTCGCGACTTCCCGCGCTTCCTTCATCAGGGCACCGCAGACCACGAGTGCCAGCGACTCGGACGCCTCACCCTCTCGACCGGCTTCAGCTGTCTGCAGCGGATCGCTCAAGGCCCCTCCTCCAAGGGGAAGCTCAGCTCCGTGAGATAGCGATCGTTGAAGTCCGGCATCGCTGACAGCTCGACATACCGCACTCGCGACGGAATCCCATGCATCCTCTGTCGCTCCCTGAAGGACAGCAGGGCCATCTTGGCCCCTTCGAGTGCAGTGTTGCCAACGGACTGGATCTTCTCCAGCTCGACCCCGGGGACGAGTCCCAGGGAGCGTGCACTGGCCGGATCGATCGCCGAACCGAAGGACCCGGCGAGGATGACCTCATCGAGGTCCTCGATTCTGGTGCCGGCGGACTCGAGCAGCACGGCGATGCCGGTGCTGATGGCGCCTTTGGCCGCCTGCACCTCTCGAATGTCGACCTGCGTCAACACCACATCGTGCGAGAGCCGAAAAGCACGCATTCCGTCGATCTCGACCAGTCTCGAGACGAGCGGATGATCAGGTACCTCCTCAGGGCGGCGGAGTCGCCCACTCGGTTCCAGGAGTCCTACCCTGCCCAGCTCGGCGATGGCCTGGATCAGACCCGAGCCGCAGATTCCTCTGGGCACATCCCCATACACGACGTCCAGCTCTACAGGGTCACCAAGCGCCACCCTGTAGATGGCTCCTGCCGAGGCCATCATTCCATCTCGGATCCGTCCACCTTCGAAAGCAGGGCCAGCCGGCGCCGAGCACGCCCAGACTCCTTCTGAGGAGCCGAGCGCGATCTCGCTGTTGGTCCCCACATCGACGAAGAGGCGGCGCTGCTCCGAACGTAGCAGGTCGGTGGCGTGCAATCCGCCAACGGTGTCGGCACCGGCATAGGCACCGATGAAGGGCAGGGTCTGGACCCGAGCCTGCGGGTGGATCGCCAGACCCAGGTCGGAAGCCGCCACATCCTGCTCCTCGTCGAAGGTCGTGACGAAGGGAGCCCGAGCGATCGGCTGTGCATCGACGCCCAGCAGCAAGTGCAGCATGGTGGGGTTGCCGACCACCATGGCCTGGTACACCTGTCCCTCGGCGACCCCGGCCATGTCGGAAAGCTCGATCACCAGCTGATTGAGGGTCTCCAAGACCGCGTTTTGAATCTCACGGCGACGGGTCTCACTTCCAGAGGTGTAGGCGACGCGGGAGATGACATCCGCTCCAAACACCGCCTGCCGGTTCAAATGCGACCTTTCGGCGAGAACCTCACCCGTGGTCAGGTCGACGAGGCTGCCGACAACCGTCGTCGTCCCGAGATCGATCGCCAGACCGAAGCATCGACCCGAGGTATCTCCTGCCTCCACGCACAGTAGGTGCTCGCCACAGATCGTGAGCGTGATCGAGCCACCGAACTCTGCCAGGAGATCTCTCGCCTGCTGCACTACCTGTGGCGTGATCACTGCCGAACCCAGCCCCGCGTCGGCGAGCGCCTTTCGCAGCTGGGCCTCTAGGACGTCTCTCGGACCCGCCCTCTCGATCTCCAGCTCGATAGGCAGCTTCTTGACCGCAGGCTCGACCTTGACGGCTCGCCCTCTGCCCGCGATGGCCGACACCGGCATCCTCAAAGGTTTCGGCGCCCAGCACTCCACGTCCTCTTCGACTTCGGCTCTGCAGGCGAGTCGCCATCCCTCACTGAGCTCGACTCGCGTCAGCCATTCCCTATCCACTGCCCGAATCGTGAAATCCGGGTTGGAGAGTCTCACGCGACAGCGACCGCAAGTACCGGCGCCGCCACAGGTCGAGTCGATCGGGAGATCGACCCAGTGGGCAGCCACGAAAAGGGTGGTGCCACGAGAGACCTCGGAAACCAACTGTTCCGGTAGAAAAGTAACCTGGACGACGTCCGTCACCGGTTCACTTCCGGTGCGCCTTGATCCAGTTCATGCCGTACTCGTCGCGGGCCAGCAGGAGGTCACAGGCCATCAGCGTCATCGGGGTCTCGGGCACCAGTGGATTCGTGATCGCCGAGGTGAGTCCGGCCGCCATGGCGAGGGCCAGAAAGGAGTAGTTGATGACGTTCCGTCCCGGCAAGCCAAACGAGATATTGGACGCCCCGATGGTCATGTTGTTGCCGAGCTCCTCGCGCACCCGGCGGATCGTCTCCAGGGCGACCACCGCCGCCTGAGGCTCGGCTCCCACCGTCATCGCAAGGGGATCGAT
>JARFQS010000608.1 GCA_029287645.1 Thermoanaerobaculia bacterium
CCTGGTACGACCCTCGCCTGGACGAGGGAAACCAGGTCGTCCTGGCCTTCGACGCGCATCTCGGCCGAGCGTTGGCCGGAAAGGGGTGCCTGCTGTGCGAGGGTGACGGACTCGACCCAGGGCTCCTCGGCCAGGCGCATCCGAAGCTCGGTGAAGAACTGCTCCCGTTCCTCGGGTTCCAATTGCGTGCTACTCGTGGAGATGTGGGTGCCGACAAGGCTCTCGTAGGCGAATCCCGGGTCGAGGCTGCTGACGTTCGCCAGGGTGCGGACGACCAGTCCCGCGACAACCAGGAGCACCACGGAGAGGGCGACCTGGGATGCCACCAGCAGATCGTGCAGGCCGGGGAGCCGAAGCCCCCAGAGTCGATGGTGTGAGCCGCCCGACATGACCGAGTCGGTCTGCAGCGTGGGCATCAGATGTCTGCCCGAGGCCCGAAGCGCCGGGAGCAGCCCGGCGGCGATGCCGGTGACCACCGAAAGAAGCAGAGCGAAGGCGACGACACGGTAATCGACAGCAACCTCCCGAGAGACGTTGGCTCCCCAGACGCTGGGACTGGCGAAGTAGGACCCGAGCCGGGTGGTCAGTGGGCCTGCCAGGAGAAGCGCGATGACGCCGGCGAGGATCGACAGCAGAGTGCTCTCGGTGAGGACCTGCCTCAAGAGACGGCCCCTCGAGGCTCCCAGAGCGGCCCGCATTGCGAGCTCCTGCTGCTTGCGTAGAGCGACCGACAAGAGAAGGTTCGCGACGTTGGCGTAGGTCAGGAGCAGCAGCACTCCCGCCGCCACCATCATGAGTCGCAGAGTCGGTTGCTCGGCGACCCGGTCGCGGGGATCGATCCAGGTGGCTTGTCCCAGACTCAATCGGCGCGGCTCAGCCCGCCCCGGGTAGGTCTCATCGAGACCTCTTGCCGTGAGGTTGATTTGCTCGAGAGCCTGATCTTTGCCGACACCGCTCCTCAGGCGACCGAAGACTCGGATCAGGGGGATATTCCGGTCCTCGGAGGCTGCGGCCCAGTTGGTGTAGCGATCCTTGAAGGGCGCGATCGGAATCCACACGTCGGGTCGAGTGCCGGAGGTCGAGCCCAGGAACTTCGGCGAGGTGACACCCACGATGGTGAAGGGTCGATTGTTGAGATAGAGGGTGCTGCCCAGGATTTGGGTGTCTCCACCGAAGCTGCGTTGCCACCAGCTGTGGGAGAGAACGGCGACCGGGTCGGCTCCGGGACGATCATCGCCGGCCGCCAGCCCCCGACCGATCCCCATCTCGATCTCCAGTACGCGGAAGTAGTCGCCAGACACCGCCTCGAGGAAAGCCACGCCTGTCTCTGTAGCGTGGCGAACGCTGGCGGCGTAGTAGGCCTGGGCGGCAGCCAAGCCTTCGAACGCGCCATCGGCAGACGCCGCGTTTGCGGTCTCATAGTCCAGGAAGTCGAGGTACGCAATGTCCTGGTAGGGCTCTTCGGCCTCCACTCCGAAAACGCGGACCAGGCCTCGAGCGTTGACTCCCGGGAAGGTCTGATGAAATCCGTTGATGTAGGTGAAGACCGCGACGCAGGCCGCCAGGCCGAGCGCCAGAATGGTCACCGCGACGATCGGGATGAGCGGCCGACGGCGAATGCTGCGAATGGAAGCACGCAGATCATGCGCAAGCTGAGACATGTCCCCTCCAGCCCTTCAAACCGTACTACGGAGGAAGCTCGTCAAGGTTCAAGCGTAACTACCCGGACGATGGCGGTAGAACACCGAGCTCCCTGCGGTCCTTCTCGCTGATCGCTTCGAATCGTCGGGCCTCGAACTCGAGGTATCGGTCCTCGGCATCACCCTTGCCCAGGATGTAGCCGCTGACCTCGCCCAGAGCATGAAAGAGGAGGTTGAGCACCAGTGCCGGCAGGATCTTCGGCATCAGAGAATACTGTTGGGTGAGCGGTCGAATCTCGGGTAGTAGGCGTTTCAACCGGACGATGGGAATGAGGGGCGCGCCGCAGATGTAGATCAGCCGTCGAAGCATGCCCCAATCCTCGCCTTCGACTCGTGAGCCTCCGTAGAGCTTGCCTCCCCAGAATGCTTGCAGGACCCAGGACGAGAATCGGGAGATGTTGATGTGGCTGGTGGAGACTTCCGGTAGCAGGAACGCCTTGAGACCCTTCGCCAGCAGCTCGTCTTGCAGGATCCCCTCGACTGCGAGAAGGCGCCGCAGGTTGTCCTGGCGCTCCATGAGGTCTGCTCGCCGGTAGGAAGTATTGTGCCAGGGGGTCTGTGGAACCTGGCCTGCCAGCCCGGCGTGGCTCCAGCGACTGAAGCAGGCCAGATAGTTCGTCCAGCTGAGAATCGAGCCCGGGTTGGCATTCTCGATGATGGGCCCGACCATCGCGTAGCCCACCTTGTGGGCTTCGATGATCGCCTCTGCCCAGCCGGGCTCCGGCCAGGAGTGATCCTCGCCGAAGACCACACAATCGGCCTTGGCTTCAGCGACAGCGAGGGCCTTCGCCGCGGAGAGGGAGTGGATCTCTCCGACCTCGATCACCCTGAAGTCGAAGAACCTCTCGTCGACCGCCGGATCGAGGTCGAGGGCCTCTTTCGAAGAAGCGACGATCAAGACCTCGATCTCGGCGCGAGCGGTCTGCGCCCGATAGTGATCGAGGGTCCTCTCGATTCGCTGGTAGTTGTCGATGGTTGCCAGCACGCCCGAGAGGCTGGGTCGAGGGGCGGGATCGGGGGCCGAGGCGGTCATCGAGGCAGTCTCCTCTATGTCGAGCTGTGCGGTCGGGGTCAGCCGCGCGTGTAATTGTCCGCGATCTCACGCCACGGACCCTGGGCCCGCAAGGTCGTGAGGTTGCCGAAGTGTCCGGCGAAAGACCGGTCGATGAAGATGATGTCTTCGGGGAAGTGCAGATCCATGGACTGCGACCAGTTGGCAGCACCCAGGTCCATGATCTTCTCGTAGAACTCCTCGTCCTCACCGAAGGTGTAGGGTGGCTCCTCTCGCATCATCTCGCGGATCAAGTCGTAGTAGGGATCGATGACCTCCTGAGTGATCGGTACGTGGTCAGACCTGAAGACTCCCAGCTCGAGCAGCAGCTCGGGAATGTCCTCGCGTCGGTCGTCGAGAAGGGCTCGGACGAGCGCGGTGTAGCCCGTGGCGATCCTCTCCGGAATCCGCTTCATGCAGCCGAAGTCGTAGACCACGACCCGACCGTCGTCGAGAAAGGCGAAGTTGGCCAGATTCGGGTCCGCGTGCATCAGGCGGTCGTGGTAGAGCCCCCGAACCTGAAACTCGAAGAGTACGCGACCCCACTCGTTCTTGAGCTCCTGGGGGTAGCGGTCCGAGATGGCCTCGCGGGGTTGGATGCCACCGACGAATTCCATCGTGAGCACGTTCTTGGTGCTCAGCTCGTCGATGACCTGCGGGATGACGATCTCCGGCACCTCCGCGTAGAGTTTGGCCATCTGCCGCATGTTCTCGGCTTCGTGCTCGTAGTCGAGCTCTTCGAGCAGTCGATCCCGAACCTCCTCCCAGAGCGGCTCGAAATCGGCCTTGAAGAACATGCTGAACAGCGACTGGAAGAGTCGCTTCAGGTTCTTGAGATCGGCGGTGACGATGTGGTCGATGGCCGGATACTGGATCTTGACGGCCGCTGGGCGGCCATCCTTCAACGTGGCTCGATGAACCTGCCCGATCGAAGCCGAGGCGTAGGCCTCCTCTTCGAAGTCGGCGAAGAGCTCTCCCATCGGCGCCTTCAGGGCACCTTCGACCTCATAGCGCATGACCTCGGAAGGCACGCTGGGAGCTTTCTGCTGCAAAAGGGAAAGTACCTCCGCCACTTCGGGCGGCAGCATCGACTCGTGGAGGCTGAGCATCTGGCCCACCTTCATGGCGGCGCCCTTCATCTCCCCCAGGGTCTCGACGATGCGGGCCGCGTTCTTGACCAGATTCTCGGTGCGGCGCAGCTGCTTGGTGGGCCCCGAGAATGCGAAGTCGATGGCTCGCTCGGTGGCCACGGACGTGCTGACCCGCCCCATGAGGCTGCCGATCTTGACGATGCGTCCGAGGGACGAAGTCGTGGGTTTCTTCTCAGTCATCGGGTGTTCCCGTCACTCGCGGGCCTACCACCGAGTGCTGGTCGATTCTATGCGCTAGGCACCGGAGCTGTTCGGAAG
>JARFQS010000225.1 GCA_029287645.1 Thermoanaerobaculia bacterium
GTGTATAAGAGACAGCCACCAGGTCGCCCTCTTTGCTCTCCACCGTCGAGACATTGATGAACTTGACGAGGCCTGGATTCTTGGAGGAGTGCTTGGACTGCTCGGAAACGCGACTGGCAGTACCACCATAGTGGAACGTCCGCATCGTCAGCTGCGTACCGGGCTCGCCGATCGACTGTGCCGCGATCACCCCGACGGCCTCGCCGATGTTGGTCATTCTGCCGGTCGCGAGATTGCGTCCGTAGCAGGCGGCACAGACTCCGCGCCGGGTCTCGCAGGTCAGCACCGATCGAATCTTCACGCGCTCGATACCGGCAGCCTGGATCGTATTTGCGATCGCCTCGGTGACCTCCTCCCCGACACCACACAGCAACTCCCCACCAGCCGGATCTTGGACGTCTTCCTGACTGACACGACCCACGATGCGATCCCGCAAAGGCTCCAGGATGTCGCCGCCTTCCATGATGGCCGTCACGAAGATGCCGTCGATCGTTCCACAGTCCTCCTCGGTCACGATCACATCCTGTGCGACGTCGACCAGACGGCGGGTCAGATAGCCCGAATCAGCCGTCTTGAGGGCGGTGTCCGCCAAACCCTTTCGAGCGCCGTGAGTCGAGATGAAGTACTGGATCACGGAAAGACCTTCGCGGAAGTTGGCGGTAATCGGGGTCTCGATGATCTCGCCGGAGGGCTTCGACATCAGACCTCGCATCCCGGCCAGCTGCCGGACCTGCTCGCGTGAACCTCGAGCACCGGAATCGGCCATCAGACGAATGGGATTGAACTCGCCCTTCGCCTCCTCGACATCGGCCATGTCGCTGAACATCTCTTCCGAGACGGTCTCGGTCACCCGGTGCCAGATGTCGATGATCTTGTTGTGTCGCTCACCAGCCGTGATCACGCCACCGGTGCGCTGCTTCTCGATCTGGATGACCTCGGCTCGCGCCTTGTCGAGGATCGAGGTCTTCTTCGCGGGAATGACCATGTCGTCGATGCCGAAGGACACACCGGCCTTCGTCGCATAGAGGAAGCTGACTTCCTTGACCTCGTCCAGCATCTTCACGGTCATGTCATTGCCATGCGTGATGTAGCTGTAGCCCACAAGCTCCTGCAGGGCGCGCTTCTTCAGTAGACCGTTGACGAAAGGAACCTGCTCGGGCAAGTGCATGTTCAGGATGACGCGCCCTACCGTTGTCTCGATCAACTGTCGATCCAGCTGCTCCACATCGGCGTGCAGCAGGTCCTGATCGTGGTACTGGGTCTCCAGGTTGATGTAGGCACCGGTATAGCGGACCCGGATCTGAGCCTGCGTCTCGACGATTCCTTCATGCAGTGCCAGGAGCACGGAATCGAAGTCGTGGAAGGTACGACCCTCGCCCTTGGCTCCTTCGCGCCGCATCGTGAGGTAGTAGGCACCCAGTACCATGTCCTGACTCGGCACGGCGAGCGGTCTGCCGCTGGCAGGGCTCAGGATGTTGTTGGCCGACAGCATCAGAACGTGGCTCTCGATTTGAGCCTTGGGAGACAGCGGCACGTGAACCGCCATCTGGTCGCCATCGAAGTCGGCGTTGAAGGCGGCACAGACCAGAGGATGAATCTTGATCGCCTTGCCCTCGATCAGCACAGGCTCGAAGGCCTGAATGCCGAGCCGATGCAGGGTGGGCGCTCGGTTCAGAAGCACCAAATGGTCTTGAATGACCTCTTCGAGGGCGTCCCAGACCGCATCTTCCTCACGCTCCACCATCTCTTTCGCCGCCTTGATCGTGCCCACCAGCTCTTTTTCCTCGAGCCGGTTGTAGATGAACGGCTTGAAGAGCTCCAGAGCCATCTTCTTTGGCAGACCGCACTGATGAAGCTGCAGCTCGGGACCCACCACGATGACGGATCGCCCGGAGTAGTCGACTCGCTTCCCGAGGAGATTCTGGCGGAACCGGCCCTGCTTGCCCTTCAAGGTGTCGGAGAGGGACTTGAGAGGTCGGTTGTTGGAGCCCTTCAGGACTCTTCCCCGCCGTCCGTTGTCGAACAGCGCGTCCACAGCCTCCTGGAGCATGCGCTTCTCGTTGCGCACAATGACCTCCGGAGCCCGCAGCTCGAGGAGCTTCTTCAGACGATTGTTACGATTGATGACGCGCCGATATAGATCATTGAGGTCGCTGGTAGCGAAACGGCCGCCATCCAACGGCACCAACGGCCGCAACTCGGGTGGAATCACGGGAATGACGTCGAGGATCATCCACTCGGGTCGATGACCGCTCTTGCGGAAGGCCTCGACGACCTTGAGACGTTTGGCGGCCTTCAACCGACGAATCTGACTCGTCTCGGTCTTCATCACGATGCGGAGCTCTTCGGAGAGCTCGTCGGGATCGATGCGGCTCAACAACTCCTTGATCGCCTCGGCTCCCATCCGAGCCTCGAAGGCGTCGACGCCAAAGGTGTCTCGCACCTCTCGGAACCGCTCTTCGGAAAGCAGCTCGCTCTCCTCGAGATCGGTCTCACCCGGATCGATGACGACGTAGCTCTCGAAATAGAGGATCCTCTCCAGGTCCCGGAGACTCAGATCCAGCAGATGGCCGATCCGGCTCGGCAGGCCCTTGAAGAACCAGACGTGCGAAACCGGACTGGCCAGCTCGATCTGGCCCATGCGCTCGCGGCGCACTCGCGATCGAGTGACCTCGACACCGCACTTGTCGCAGACCACGCCACGGAGCTTCATCCGCTTGTACTTGCCGCACAGGCACTCCCAGTCCGAGATGGGACCGAAGATCTTGGCGCAAAAGAGACCGACGCGCTCCGGCTTGAAAGTCCGGTAGTTGATGGTCTCGGCTTTCGTCACCTCGCCATGGCTCCACGAGCGAATCTTCTCTGGTGAAGCCACCGAGATCTTGATCGCGTTGAAGTCCCTGAGCGCTGTCGGCTTGTTCATTGTTCGAAGGGGCTGCAAGGTGATTCCTCCTTCCCTTGGGAGTCGGTCGTCGACTTTCTCCAACCTGGTTCCGGTTCCGCCGTTAGACCTTCAAGAGCTCCACATCCAGACACAGACTCTGGAGCTCCCGCACTAACACGTTGAAGGACTCGGGCAGACCCGGATCCTCGGGCACATCTCCCTTCACCAGGGCTTCGTAGATACGGCTACGGCCTTCCACATCATCGCTCTTCACAGTGAGCAGTTCCTGCAAGGTGTAGGCCGCGCCATAGGCCTCCAGGGCCCAGACTTCCATCTCACCGAATCGCTGGCCTCCGAATTGGGCCTTACCACCCAGCGGCTGCTGCGTGATGAGCGAGTACGGGCCAATGGAGCGGGCGTGAATCTTGTCATCCACCAAATGGGAGAGCTTCAGCATGTAGATGTAGCCCACCGTCACTTCTTGCTCGAAGGGCTCTCCCGTCATGCCGTCATGCAGCGTCGCCTTCCCCGAGTCGGGCAACTGCGCGTCCTCGAGGAATCCCTTGAGATGCGTCTCGTCCGCTCCATCGAACACCGCGGTCGCGAAATGCAGACCCAGTACCCGACCGGCCCAGCCGAGATGCGTCTCGAGAATCTGGCCGACGTTCATTCGACTGGGAACGCCCAGCGGATTGAGCACGATCTCTACCGGCGTTCCGTCCGGCAGATACGGCATGTCCTCCTCCGGCAACACTCGCGAAATGACGCCCTTGTTGCCGTGCCGCCCAGCCATCTTGTCGCCGACCTGCAGCTTGCGCTTCATGGCGACGTAGACCTTGACCAGCTTGATGACGCCCGGCGGCAGCTCGTCACCCTTCTGCAACAGCTGGATCCTCTCTTCGTTGACCTTGTGGAGGACCTCGATGTAGGAATCGGTGCTGCGGTACACCTCACTCACGATCTTCAGCAGCTTCTTGTCCGAAACAGGAAGGCGGAGGATCTCCTGGCGGCTCAACGCCTCGAGAGCCGTCAGGGTGATCTTCTCGCCCTTCTTGAGCAACTTGTCACCGGCCCGACTGCTGACCGCCGCGGTCACCTTCGAGCCCACCAACAGATCGGTGATCTTCTTGTTGCGCTCTTCGGTGTAGATCCTCACCTGGTCTTTGATGTTCTTTTCGAGGCGGGCGATTTCCGACTCCTCGATCTCCTGGGCCCGAATGTCCTTCTCGACACCTTTACGGGAGAAGATCTTCACGTCGACAACCGTGCCTTCGATACCTGGCGGGACCTTGAGACTCGCGTCTCGAACGTCACCAGCCTTCTCTCCGAAGATCGCTCGCAGAAGCTTCTCCTCCGGGGTCAGCTGCGTCTCGCCCTTCGGGGTCACCTTGCCGACCAGGATGTCGCCTGGCTTGACGGTGGCTCCGATGCGCACGATGCCGCTGTCATCCAGATCCCGCAGCGCGGCCTCCGAGACGTTCGGAATGTCGCGGGTGATCTCTTCCGGCCCGAGCTTGGTGTCACGGGCCTCGATCTCGAACTCCTCGATGTGGATCGACGTGAAGTAGTCGTCCTTCACCAGACGCTCCGACACGAGGATCGCGTCCTCGAAGTTGTAGCCGCGCCAGGGCATGAAGGCCACCAGCACGTTGCGTCCGAGGGCCAGCTCACCATCATCGGTGCTGGGACCGTCGGCCAGGACGTCCCCCTTCCGGACGCGAGCCCCCTGCTCGACAACCGGCTTCTGGGTAACGCAGGTATTCTGATTCGAGCGGCGGAACTTGGTCAGCTGATAGATGTCGGCGCCGAACTCCTTGGCTTCACCGGTATCCGCATCCTCGCCCTCCACCCTGACGATGACGCGCTCGGAGTCCACCGAGTCGACGATCCCTCCTCGCTTACAGAGCACCACGGCCCCGGAATCGCGAGCCACGATGGATTCGAGACCCGTACCCACGATAGGCGCCTCACTGCGCAGGAGTGGCACCGCCTGGCGCTGCATGTTGGAGCCCATCAGAGCCCGGTTGGCATCGTCGTGCTCCAGGAAGGGGATCAGCGCGGCTGCCACCGATACCAGCTGCTTGGGGCTGATATCCATGTAGTCGATACGCTCCCGCTCCACTGTGACGAAGTCGCCTCCAGAACGCGAAGTGACGCGCTCTTCGACCAGATTACCCCTCTCGTCCACCTCGGCATTGGCCTGGGCGATGATGTACTTCTCCTCCTCCCAGGCCGTCAGATACCAGGCGTGCGGCTCACCTTCGGCCTGGCGTTTCTTACCGCGCTTGAGCTTGCGGTTGGCGGCATCCAGCTCGTCTCCAGTGACGATCTGACCCAGCTTGAAGGTACCGTCCCCGATCCTCGAGATCCGGAAGTGATCGATGACGCGACCGCCTTCGACCTTCTTGTACGGGCTCTCGATGAAGCCGTACTCGTTGACTCGGGCGTAGGTGGCGAGTGACGAGATGAGGCCGATATTCGGCCCTTCAGGGGTCTCGATAGGACAGATTCGGCCGTAGTGAGACGCGTGCACGTCACGCACTTCGAATCCGGCGCGCTCCCTGGACAACCCACCCGGGCCGAGAGCCGAGAGTCGCCTCTTGTGGGTCACCTCCGAAAGCGGGTTCGTCTGATCCATGAACTGCGAGAGCTGGGACGAGCCGAAGAACTCCTTGATGGCGGCAATGACCGGCTTCGAGTTGATCAGGTCGTGCGGCATGGCCGAGTCGATGTCCTGATGAACCGACATCTTCTCCTTGATGGCCCTCTCCATGCGTACCAGTCCCACCCTGAACTGGTTCTCCAGCAACTCACCCACTGTGCGAACGCGTCGGTTGCCCAGGTTGTCGATGTCGTCCACCCTGCCTACGTCACGATGCAGGCGCAGGAAGTACTCGACGACTTTCAGGAAGTCATCGGCGGACAGGGTCTTCTGATCCACCGGCACGTCGGTGTCGAGCTTGATGTTGAACTTGAACCGCCCCACTCTGGAGAAGTCGTATCGCTTGGCATCGAAGAACATCCCATAGAACAGGGAACGGGCGCTCTCCAACGTCGGGGGGTCGCCCGGTCGCATCCGACGGTAGATCTCGATCAGGGCGTCCTTGGCGTTGGCGGTATGGTCCTTGGCCAGCGTATTGGTCAGGATGTTCCCGACGACCTCCCAGTCGGGGAAGAAGAGCTCGAGATCGGTGTGTTTGCGTCCCTTGAGACGTTCCTCGAGATCCTCGGGGACCAGATCATTGGCCTCGAACAGAACCTCTCCAGTGTCCAGGTCCACCACGTCGGAGATGAACAGCGCACGATCGAGATCCACGATCCGCACTGCTTCCTCGAAGTCCTTGCCCTTGTCGAGCGTCTCGATGCTCGCCTCGTCGAGCTTCAGACCTGCAAACAATCGATAGGCGTTGCGACGACCCCGACTATGACGATCCTTCAGTCGCTCCTGCTCGAGAACCGCGGGGGGAATCGACAGAGTCAGCTTGCCGCGCCCGGCCAGCTTGGCGGGGATGGGCGTGTAGAAGCGCCGCAAGATGGCCTCGTTGTCTTCCAACCCGAGAGCTCGCAAGAAGACGGTGCCATGGAACTTCCGCTTGCGATCGATCCGAATGCTCAAGACTTCCTTCTGGTCGTACTCGAATTCGACCCACGACCCACGATAGGGAATGATCTTGGCGAGGAAAGAGCGAGGAGCCTGCTTGGTGAAGAATACGCCGGGGCTGCGATGCAGCTGACTGACGATCACCCGCTCGGTGCCATTGATCACGAAAGTCCCGTTGTCCGTCATCAGCGGAATATCGCCGAAGTAGACCTCTTCCTCCTTGGCGTCGCGCATCATTCGCGCGCCGGTCTCGGGATCCTTGTCGAACACGAAGAGCCGGAAGGTCACCCTCAGCGGCACGGCGTGCGTCATGCCCCTCTCTTGGCACTCCGAGATGGAATAGGTCAGCTGCAGGTCGACCGGGTTGCCACAGATGTCGCAGCGGGTGACGCGATTCTTGTTGATCACGCCGCACTCTGGACAGTCCACGGTCTCTTCGTGCGGATGCTCGGTCATGATCTTGGCGCTGCAGTTCGAGCAGGTCATGCG
>JARFQS010000323.1 GCA_029287645.1 Thermoanaerobaculia bacterium
AAGAACATTCAGGACATCTTCAACGACTACGGCGTACAAATCATGTCGCCGCACTACATCAACGACCCACCCGAACCCTTCCTCGTGCCCCCGGATCAACGCAGCCCAGCTCCCGCACCAGCGGAGGACTCGGCCGAGAACGAACCCGGAGACGGGTCGGAAAGCTAGTGCCGAGATTGCAGGTCTTGGAGTCTTGAGGTCCTGGAAAACCGGTGACAGGCACCTTATGTACTGAGACACAGGCATCGTTGCCGCCAAAGACGGAAGGCGAGCCCATGGCGCTTCGGAATTAGGTGCCTGTTACCGCATTTCCGTACGCGGCATTGCGCCTTTGTGCCCCCTAAGCCTCTACGCCCTTACGCCCCTTCGCTCTTAAGCCCCTACGCCCCTAAAGCCCCACTGCCTCATGGCCCCACTGCCCCACTGCCTTCATCGATGCCCGACGTTCGATTGGCTAGCCAGAGACCAGCGTCAGTCCGGCCAGCAGGAGGAGGATCACGAAGAACTCGGCGATCAGCAGTCGAGTCCTTCGTCTCGGCTCTACGGCACGCGCAGCAGGAGTTTCAACAGGATCCCCTGGGGGTCCCCCTGCTTTCGGCCTGGGTGAGGGTGCGGGCCGGCGTGCATGGCTTCACTCGACGCTTGAGGGAAGCGATCGAGGCGGACAACGCGGTTTGAGCGACTCACGCCGTGATCAGGTCTACCACGGCTGAAACATGGCCATCGAAACTGAAGGCCTCCTCGGCCAGACGCCTGTTGCGCCGTCCCATATCCTCACATCGCGCCGGGTCATTCCAGAGCTCGTCGATAGCTGCCGCGAGGGAGTCGGCATCGCCCGTGGGAACCACCAGACCGTTGACCTGGTCCTCCACAAATTCTGCGATACCCGGCGACGCAGTCGCTACAACCGCTTTACCCATCGCCAGCGCTTCGAAGATCGTGCTCACTCCCGCCGCATAACCTACCGCCTCTAACGAAACGACAACGAATCGGGCACCAGCGTAGGCGGCACGCAGTTGGCTGAAGCTCAGTGTCCCTTGATCGACGCGCATGTTGGCGGTGGGTATCAGGCCCTCGAAAGGGCGAAAACCGCGTTGTGGCCACCATCCAGAGGCCACGACCCAGAAGGGATAGGGGACCTTCTCAGCTGCCCTTTGGAGCGTGCCGTAGTCGCGCTTCTCCCTTCCGCATGAGAACACATAGCCCTGGCCATCCTCCGCATCCGCTCTGCCAGGATCGAAGAAGTCCGTATCGACCCACTTGTCCAGGCGGTGAATCAGGCCGCTGTCGTCACCCAACTGCTCGACCAGAATCCGTTGTTGCTCGTCGCTGAGGCAGATGAGATCACTCCAAGCATCTCTGCCGAGCAACGGGAAGGACGCTCGACGACTCAAAGCCCCGCCGTTGTGGACGACGACCGTGAGTCGTCGCCGGACCCGGAGTGCCTTCAAGACGAAGGCCAGAGGAATGGCGACATCCTCGCCGGTAGCGAACACAGCTTGGTAGCGGTCCCGTCGTACAGCCGCCAGAACCGCCAGTCCCCATGCCGGTGAGCGGATGCGGGCGGCAAGCACCGCTGGTTCCGTGGCCTTCGCGACATCCCGGTAGTCCAGCACCTCAGCTCCCAGGATTCGGGCCAGCTCCAGCGACACGACGCGGGGCACGGCTCCACTGGCGATGTCGGACTTCAAGGTCGGGCTGAGTACCTTCCCGACCAGAACGATTGTCTTCATGGATCTGACCTAGCCATCGGTCTGCGACAGCCGGAAGAGGCTCGCGTTTGCTTCCTCGACCCATGTGCAGAGCGGAGGCTGGCAGTCTTGCCTGAGATCGACGACACGCTGGTAGTTTCGAATCGCCTCCTGCAGGAAGCTCTCCTTGGCCGATGGCTCGCCGGTCATCGCTGCCGGTAGGATCCTCAGGGCCACCTGCCGCTGCAGCTTCGTGTCTTCGGCCAGATACACCTCGCCCATGCCACCCTCGCCAAGCTTGGCGGTGATTCGGAAGTGGGAAAGTGTCTGGCCAATCACGATCACGTGCCCTTGGCTCCGTCACAACGGAGGCCCTCCGAAGAGTCCCAGAAGAGTGGAACGCAGCGAAATCCTACTACGAGGAGTATCCTGAAAGTCGACAGGGGAAGCCATGGGCTCCGTCGTGAAGCCGACTCGACACACAGCGAGGCCAAGACCTGTACTGATCCTGTTCGGTCTTCTGGGACTGCTGACGCTGGGAATCTACCTGGGAGGCGAAGTCTACTGTCGGAGAGATTTCCACGACCACCTGAGGAGCCTGCGCGGCACCCTGGATCAGGTCCAGGAGACTCGCCTCGACAGCACCGCCGGGCATGTCATCTCCGAGGTCCTTCTGCGCGACGACCGTGAGGTCTCGGTCATCGGCCACCTGAAGGTACCGACCGATTCCGAAACGCGGCATCCTGCGCTTCTGATCCTGGGCGGAGTGCGGACGGGCCGGAAGACCATCGACTACCTCGGCAACACCCACGGCGTGGTGCTATTCGCCCTCGACTACCCCTACGAAGGCAAGCGATCCGGTCTGAGCACGCTCGAGTTCCTCTCCTCCCTACCGAGCATGCGCCGGGCCGTGATCAACACCGTGCCGGCAGCCCAACTGGCGGTGGACTACCTGCTGTCGAGACCCGAGGTGGACCCAGAGCGGATCATCCTCACCAGTGGCAGCGTCGGGGCCATCCTCTCTCCGGCCGTGGCTGCATGCGACTCGCGGATCGATGCTCTGGTAGTCCTCTTCGGAGGTGGGGACATCTCGTCGCTGATCCGAGCCAATCTCGACAGACCCGCCTGGATGACCGTCCCCGCTGCCTGGCTGGGCAAGGTCATCACCGCGCCGGTCGAGCCTCTGCGCTACATCGGTGACGTGTCACCCCGCCCGACCTTCTTCCTGAACGGCACCGAGGATCTGGGATTCCCAGTCGATAGCGTCCGCTTATTGCACGAAGCGGCTCGGGAGCCCAAGACGATCCGCTGGATCGAGGCCGGCCACGTCATCATCCAGCGGCCGGAGTTTCACGAGCAGGTCACCGATGAGCTGGTGGCTTGGCTCCTCGAGAACGAACTGGTGCCACCCGATGCCTGGGTTCGCGTTGAATTCAGCGACAATGGTCAGGAATCCCATCCGTGAGCGGTGCCAGGCTCATTCGAAGTCGGCGAGCCAGAGGTCCGATTCTTCGACGTCCTGGATGAAGGTAACCACCCTGCCATCGGAAGAGGGACGAAGGTCCAAGGCCCCTTCCGGAGCGGTCCACAACTCCTCCAGCTCTCCACTCGCCAAATCGAGTGACGCCAGAAAGTGGGAATCATCCGAGCGCCTCATCTCGAGCAGGAGCCCAGAGCCATCGCTCATCCAGAACGTGCCCAGCACTATCTGATCGGCCTCGGGAACGTACACCGTCTCGTATTGTCCTGCTTCCAGAGCATAGATTGCCACGCCTTCGTTGCGAGAGGGCGTCTGGTTGACTTCGAGGATCACTCCCGCGAGTCGCGAGCCATCCGCAGACCACTCGGGGTCGAAGAGAAATCTGCCTTCGTCGATCGGCGGTAGAAGAGTGAGCTCGCGAGACGGGGGCGCCTTCGTCATATCCCAGATGGCACTGGCTGCGGCCTGTGTCGCGACAATCCTGGAATCGTCCGTGGACCACTTCGGGTAGAAGTACGAATCGCCCTCTGTCTGAGTGAGCTGTTCCAGGCCGGAGCCGTCCCGATGGATGACCCAGAACTCGTATCGCCCACTCCGATCAGAGTAGAAGAGGATGCGTTCGTTATCGGCGGACCAGCCGGGCTGTCGGTCCTTGGCGGGATCGTCCGTCAGTTGCAGAAGGTCACTGCCATCGGTCCGAGCCACGAAGAGGTCCTCCTGGGCTCCAGCCGTTCGAAATACCACCCACTGCCCATCTGGAGAGGTCTTCGCCTGAACGAACTCGTTGCTACCGCGCGTCACCTTGACTGGATCTCCGGGAGCCTCACCGCCCTTCAACTCGACGTAGGCGACATTCGAGGTCACATTCACGTCCTCGTAGACGAGCTGGGTCCCGTCCGCCGACAGGGTGATTCGCCCGACCAGGCGCGAGGGCGCAGTCTGAGGCCGTGGCTCGCTGACAGCCTCGCCGCTTCCCGGATCGATCCCGACCTGCCAGATGTTGGGGCTCCCTCCTCGATCGCTGACATAGAAGAGGGTCTCGCTGTCCGGAGCCCAGGCAGGACTCCAGTCGACGGCCGGATCCTCCGTGACCCAGACCGGTTCCCCTCCCTCGGCGGAGACGGTCCCGATCTCCCGCTGCGCACCCCCAGCCGCGAAATCCCGCAGTCCCCAGAACGCGATTCTCTGTCCGTTCGGCGACCAGGTCGGCTGCATCGCATCGCCGTCAGTGATCTTGCGGGTCTCGCCGCTGCCGACGTCGACGACCCACAGAGCACTCTGTGCTGTCCTGCCGTAAGGGTCGGAGTGTGCTTCCGTAGCGATGGCGATCTTCGAGCCGTCCGGTGACCAGGTCGGATTGAAGCCGAAATCGGTCAGCCGGCGCACCGACTCCCCGGTCGCGCCCATGACGAAGATCCCACCGCCATCGCGGTGGGAAGAGAAGGCGATCTGCTCACCATCCGGCGAGAAGGCCGGGGCCCGGTTGCCCACACCGGAATCGGCCGTCAGGTTCACCGGATTTCGCCCACCGACCCGTAGGAGGTAGATATCCTCTTCACCCTCGGCGTCACTGACATAGGCCAGATAACGGCCATCGGGTGACAGGGCTGGCTCGTACTCGACGCCTGGCTGCTGCGTGATCCTCGAGAAGCTCGCAATCGGTGGACTGATCTTCGGCGGCGGCGGGTTGGAGCTGCGAATGAACCACATTCCGGCCACCAGAGCCAGGGCTCCGCAGGCCGTCGCAACCACGAATCCCAGCCAGCGCCGCTGACCGGGGGGTGCCGAGATCGGCGCCACCGAGCCGCTCGTGGTGACCGAATCCGTCCGGCTCGCCAGCTCGTCCCACTCTTCGACCAGATCAGCGAGCCCCAGGCCGAGGTCCTTCATCGACTGGTACCGCCGATCCGGATCCTTGGCCAGGCAGCGTCGAATGACGCGACGAACGGCCGCAGGCGTCTCCGGGCTGAGCTCCCGCACCGAAGCGGGTTGAGCCCTGAGGATCTGGTGCATCGTGTCGACCGCCGTCTCGCCTTCGAACGGTCGCTGACCGGTCATGGCCTCGTACAGCAGACAGCCGAAGGAGAAGATGTCGGTCCTGTGGTCGACCCGCTTGCCCTGAACCTGCTCGGGAGACATGTAGCCGACCGTCCCCATCACCGCGCCCTCGGCCGTCTCCTCTCCAGCCATGGTCGGTACCTGGGTGCCACCCGCTTCGGTCACGGATTCGGTCAGCTTGGCCAAGCCGAAGTCCAGGACCTTGGCGTAGCCGTCGGTCGTCACCATGATGTTGTCGGGCTTGAGATCCCGGTGGACGATCCCTTCGGAGCTGTCTCTTATACACATCTGACGCTGCCGACGACTTCGCCGTAGTGTAGATGGGG
>JARFQS010000345.1 GCA_029287645.1 Thermoanaerobaculia bacterium
GTTCCAGGACGGGACCATCGAGCACCTGGCCCGGCTGCTGGACGAGGAGGATGTCAAGGCGGCAGCGCCATGCGCGGCTATCCGGACCGGTGGCCGCATGCCGCCCTTCTTTGCTGGCGGGAGCCATCCACGCTACGTTGACATCGCCGCCCGTCTCCCGAGCGGACAGGCATGCTACCGGCTCGACGTCTATGCGCTGCAGTCCGAGCGAAGGGCTCAGGGTCGCGCGCTCTATACGTCCATAGAAGACTTGGCGGTGCGTTTTGTCGAGGAAATCCGACGCGTTCAGCCGCACGGGCCATACTATCTGGGCGGTGGCTGTGAGGGCGCGACGGTCGCTTTCGAAATCGCGCGCTTGCTCCAGGCAGAGGGCGAGTCGATTGCCTGCGTGGTGATGTGGACGACGCCGACGTGGCCGGACCGTACAACCCGCTTCTGGCATGGTCTACCCTCCGTTCGTCTGTTCCGTCAGCTCAAGGTCTTGCTCGGCCGCGAGTCGGTCTGGAGCCTGGGCTTGCGTGAGTGGCGGATGCTGCTCGGGCATGCACTGATCGAGTACCGGATAATCCGAGCCACACGGAACTACCGCCAGGCCAGCAAGCTTGATGGGAGCATCCGGCTGATTTGGCCTGCCAACGCCGCTCCCTGGGTCGAAGCAATGACGGAGCACTGGGGCAAGTACGCCACGGAAGTCGCCGAGAGCCTGGTACTGCCGGGACATCACGATACGTGGCTCGATGAGGACCCGGGTGCACTGGGCGACCAGCTTGCCGAATGCGTTGACAGAGCGCAAGACGGCCGACGAACAGTGAGGTGACCACCGGGAGCGACGGTCTCTCCCTTTGTGTGAGCCAGCGGCCTCGGCTGCGAAGAAGGACGATCAGCGCGACGCCTGCGACCCGTGGCGTGTAAAACAGGACAAGAGATTTTCGAGGAAACGATGAACCAAGAATCAGGATCCCAGTTCACGTCGGAGCTCAGTAACTCCTTGTGGAACGACACAGCGAGACCTTATCCGCACGATGTAACCATTCAGGCACACTTTCGCACGCAGGCGGAACGAACCCCTGATGCCATAGCGCTGGACTACGACGGCGACGCGGTTACATACCGGGAGCTGGACGTTCGCACCAACCAACTGGCCCACCACCTGCAAGCGCTGGGCGTGTCGCATGGGGACCTGGTCAGCGTGTGTCTCGAGCGCAGCGTGGACCTGATCGTCAGCCTTCTGGCCGTGCTCAAGGCAGGCGCGGCGTACGTGCCCCTGGACCCTGGTTATCCAGAAGCTCGACTCAAGTTCATGCTCGAAGACGCCGGTAGTCGGGTGTTACTGACGGACGATTCGTCGGCTGCTAACCTGCCCGACTTCGCGGTGCAGGTGGTGAATCTGGACACCGAGCGAGCAGCTATCGAGAGGGAGCCGGGTGAAGCTCCCGATACAGCGGGCGAGAGCGACGACCTCGCCTATCTCAACTACACCTCGGGTTCGACGGGAAGGCCCAAAGGGGTGGCAGTGCCGCACCGCGCCGTGTTGCGTCTGGTGTGTGGCACGGACTACCTGCAGATCGATGAGGGGGATCGGGTCGCTCAGGCATCAAACGTGTCTTTCGATGCGGCGACCTTCGAGGTGTGGGGGGCGCTGTTGAACGGTGCCGTACTGGTGGGGGTACCGCGGGCGGTAACGCTGAATCCGACCGGGTACGCTGAGTTTCTGCGGGACCAGGGTATCGACGCGCTGTTCGTCACCACGGCACTGTTCAACCAGATTTCGCGAGAGGTGCCGGTTGCGTTTGCGTCGCTTCGGGCGGTGCTGTTCGGCGGGGAGGCGGTGGATCCGCGTTCGGTGGCGAGGGTGCTGGACGCTGGTGCCCCCCGGCGGCTGCTGCACGTGTATGGGCCAACCGAAGGCACGACGTTTTCGTCGTGGTACGAGGTGGAAGCGGTGGCACCGGACGCGGAGACCGTGCCAATTGGCTATCCTCTCGCGAACACGACCTTGCATGTACTCGACAAGTCTGGCCAGCCGGTGCCGGTTGGTGATGCAGGCGAGCTCCATGTGGGCGGTGACGGACTGGCACGAGGATACTGGCGCCGACCAGAGCTCACCGAGGAGCGGTTTGTGCCGAACCCTTTCGTGCCACAGCCAGGGGCGCGGCTGTATCGGACCGGCGACCGGGTGCGACGGCGCGCGGACGGGGCAATCGAGTTCCTTGGCCGTTACGACCACCAGGTCAAGATGCGTGGCTTTCGCATCGAGCTCGACGAGATCGCTTCAGCGCTTCTTCGCCTCGACATGGTGGGCGAGGCAGTGGTGCTGTGCCGGGAGGACGAGCCGGGTGACAAGCGGATCGTCGCGTACCTCACTCCGGCCGATGCCCAGCGGCGCCCGACGCCCAGGACACTGCGTGATGCCCTGGCTCGCGAACTTCCTGAGTACATGCTGCCAACCGCATTCGTGGTGCTCGACGCGCTGCCCTCTAACCGCGTAGGGAAGATCGATCGCTCGGCGTTGCCGTTGCCGGACCGCAGTGCGACGACGACGGAGGCGGAGCTGGTGGCGCCGTCGACGCCAGTCGAGCGGCAGCTCGTCGACATCTACGCCGAGCTGTTCGGCGTGGATGCCGTCAGCGCAGCGGACAACTTCTATGACCTCGGTGGGTACTCTCTGCTGGCGACACGGATCGTAGGGCGCATTCAGGACGAGCTGGGAGTGACCGTGCCGATAGAGACGGTATTCAGCCAGCCGGAGATCTCAGCGCTGGCATCGCAGATCGAGCAGATCCTCGACACGAAAGGCCCAGGGGAAGGCGACGACCCGATCGTTCCTGTGCCCCGAGACCGTCCGATACCACTTTCGCTATCGCAAGAACGCGTGCTGTTCCTGCAGGAGCTGGAGGAGTCGAGCCTCGCATACAACTTCCAGGCGACCGTCCGTTTCCGGGGCCATCTCGACGTCGTTGCGCTGGAGCGAGCGCTTTCGGAGATTCTTGCCCGTCACGAGAGTTTTCGCACGACGTTCGAGTCGCGCGAAGGGTCGTCGGAACAGATTGTGCACCCGCCATGGGAGGTGCGCCTGCCGGTTGAGGATCTGACCGGGCTCGGGCAAGCCGATCAGGACGAGCGGTTGTCGGCCTACCTGCTGGATCTTTTTCGCACCCCCTTCGTGCTGAGCCAGCTGCCGCTTGTGCGCTGGTCGCTGGTGCAGCTGGGGCCGAGGGACCACGTGCTGGCGCACGCCGAGCACCACATCATCCACGACGGTTGGTCGTACAATGTATTCCTGGCCGAGTTGACCGCTCTGTATCGAGCCCACACCCGCGGCGAGGCAAGTCCGCTTCCGGCGCCGGCGTTGCAGTTCCGGGACTTTGCGCACTGGCAGCAGCGCTGGAT
>JARFQS010000440.1 GCA_029287645.1 Thermoanaerobaculia bacterium
GCTCTACCTCGGTGAAGTGGACTCCCTGGACCAGGCGATCGAGTTGGCGAACCGGAGCGAGTACGGGCTGACGGCGGGGATCTTCAGCGAGGACATGGGGGAAGTCGAGCGATTCTTCGAGGCGATCGAATCTGGCGTGACCTACGCGAATCGGCGCAGTGGGGCCACCACCGGTGCCTGGCCCGGTGTGAACCCCTTCTGCGGTTGGAAATCGAGTGGTTCGACTGGCAAGGGTGTCTGTGGTCCGTACTATGTGTCACAGTTCCTGCGCGAGCAGAGTCGAACCCTCATGGAGTAGGAGTTCTTCCCACGTCCATCTCGAGGTGTCGGAGACTGAATCATGAACGAAGCGCAAGTTCCCTACATCGGCACCGAGCTGCCCGGCCCCAAGGCCAGGGCCATGTTGGACAGAGAGAAGGTCTGGGTTTCCCAGAACTACGTCAAGGACTATCCCCTAGTGGTCGACCGGGGCCAGGGCATGGTCCTGACCGATCTCGACGGCAACCGATTCCTCGACTTCGCGGCGGGCATCGCGGTTTGTGCGACGGGCCATTGTCATCCGCGGGTCGTCGCGGCAATTCAGAAGCAAGCCGAACGGCTGCTTCATTTGTGCGCCATCGATTTCTACTATCCGCAGGTCGTGGAGTTGGCCGAGCGGCTGGCGGCTGTCGCTCCGGGTGAGTCCGAGAAGCGCGTCTATTTCGCGAACTCGGGTGCCGAAGCTATCGAGACAGCGCTCAAGCTGGCGCGTCTGCGCACGGGGCGGCAGAAGATCGTCGCCTGTTTCGGCGCCTTTCATGGTCGGACCATGGGCGCTCTTTCGCTCACCGCGAGCAAGGCAACGCACCGCCGGGGCTACGCTCCGTTTCTGCCCGAGGTGCATCATACTCACTACGCCTCGTGCTATCGCTGCCCGGTAGGCCGTGAGCCGGAGACCTGCAGCGTCGAGTGTCTGGATCTGTTGGAGAAGTCCCTCTTCAACGCCGTGGCTCCGCCGGAGGAGATCGCGGCCATTGTCGTCGAGCCCGTGCAAGGCGAGGGTGGCTACTTCGTGCCGAAGCCCGAGTTCCTCGGCCGGATCGCCGAGCTTGCGAAGAAGCATGGCATTCTGGTCGTCGGCGACGAAGTGCAGAGTGGCTTTGGCCGCACCGGCAAGATGTTCGCGAGTGAACACTTCGGGTTCGAGCCGGACATCCTGGTGCTGGGCAAGGGGATCGCCTCCGGCATGCCGCTCTCCGCGGTGGTGGCCAGCGACGAGCTCATGCAGTGGCGCTCGGGCGGGCATGGCAGCACGTTCGGCGGCAATCCCGTCTCCTGTGAAGCGTCTCTGGCGACGATCGAGCTCTTGGAAGAGGGGCTGATCGACAACGCCGCCGAGATGGGAGAGCACCTCAAGAGCCGGTTGCAGGCGCTCATGGAGAAGCACGAGTGCATCGGAGATGTCAGAGGTCTCGGGCTGATGCTCGCTGTCGATCTGGTCAAGGACCGGGAGTCGAGAGAGCCGGACCATGAGTTGCTTCAGAAGGTCCTGTACTCGGCCTTCGAAAAGGGCGTGGCGTTTCTGGGATGTGGCGCGAGCAGCGTGCGCATCGCACCGCCGCTGATCATCACTGAGAACGAGGCCGATATCGCGGTCGATGTTCTGGATCAGACTTTGGGAGAGCTATGACGCAATCGCGGCAGGAGCTTTTCGAGGTGATCGACCAGGCCGACCCGATCAAGCTGCTCGGCGAGTTGATTCGCATTCCCAGTCACCGGGGGCTCGAGAGGCAGGAGGAGGGCGTGGCCCGGGCTCTCGCCAGATACCTGGGGTCGCACGGTCTTGCCGTACGTCTGGAGGAGGTGGTCGAGGGACGGCCGAATCTGACTTGCACCCTGGAGGGCGAGGAGCGGGGCCGTCACCTTCTCCTTTGTGGCCATACCGACACGGTTCCTCTGAATGAAGATGACGAAGGAGTCGGATTCTCGGGTCTTGTTCGCAATGGAAAGATCGAGGGACGCGGTAGTGTCGACATGAAGGGTGCTCTGGCTGCAATGGCCGCCGCCATGGTGGGTCTTCACAAGGCGGATGCCCTGCCCAGGGGTAAGGTGACCCTGGCAGCCATCATCGATGAGGAGATGGAGAGCCTGGGTGCCGAACACCTCGTGGCGAGCGGTTTCCAGGCAGACGGAGCCATCGTGGGAGAGCCGACCGAGAATCGGCTGAGTCTGGGGCACAAGGGCCTGGAGTGGCTGGAGTTTCGGTTCCAGGGGAAAGCGGCGCACGGTGGTACACCGCGATCAGGGATCAACGCGATCGATGCCGCAGCCCGCTTCATCGAGTTGGTGAGGACCGAGTTGGTGCCTCGATTCAGCGAACGCGCTGATGAGCTGCTCGGGCCACCGACCTTGAACTTCGGAACGATTCGTGGGGGTGATCAGCCTTCGACGGTGGCTGCAAACTGTACGCTGACGGCAGACCGCCGCTCCGTCCCCGGTGAGACCTTCGAGTCGATGACGCAAGAGCTTCGCGCGCTGCTGGACCAGGTCGAACGCGAGATGCCGGGACTGCTGGCTGGGCTGGTCAGGGTTCCCGGCGGAATGGCGACTCTCGAGCACGTGGCTCTCAAGACCGAGGCTGACCATCCAGTGGCTGAGTCGACCACCAATGCGATCCAGGAGCTCTACGGTGCGCTGGGTGAGCCAGGCGACTTTCCCGCCTGGACCGACGGTGCCCTGTTGGCTGAGTTCGGCGGGATCCCCACTGTGATCCTCGGGCCGGGCAATCTGCAATTGGCCCATTCCCCGCGGGAAGCTATCGAAGAGGACCAGGTCCTCGAGGCGGCTCGTCTGTACGCGCTCGCCGCTCTCGATTTCTGCCCGGGAGCGGAATGAAGCTGCGGGTTCCCCACACCTTCGCGCTGCTCTTCGGCCTCGTGGTCGTGGCTGCCATTGCGACCCACTGGATCCCAGCCGGCCAATACGAACGCCAGGAGGTCGAGGGACGAGAGCTGGTCCTGCCGGACTCGTATCAGCGGGTCGAGGGACAGCCTGCCGGCGTCATCGAAGTCTTCCTCGCCTACCCCAGAGGGCTCGTCGAGACCGCCTACATCGTCTTCTACATCTTCATCATCGGCGGCGCCTTCGGGGTCATCAACGCGACCGGTTCCGTGGAGGCCTCGATTCGCGGCATCGTCAAGGCCTGTAGGGGTCGCGGCGAGCTGGTCGTGGCGGTGCTGGTGGTGCTGTTCTCGCTGGCCGGTGCCACGATCGGCATGGCGGAGGAGACGCTCGTCTTTCTTCCAGGTCTCCTGGTCCTCACCCGACGGTTGGGATACGACGACATCACCGCCGGGGCGATCGGGCTGGTGGGGGCGGGTGCCGGATTCTCGGGGGCCTTCCTGAATCCCTTCACTGTCGGAGTGGCACAGGGCATCGCAGGGCTGCCACTGTTCTCGGGAGTCGGCTATCGGTTGTTGGTCTGGAGTGTGATCACCGCCATCACGGCGGTCTTCGTGGTGCTCTACGCGCGGCGGAGCCGAACGGGGGTCCAGAGCCCGGAGGCGACCGATGAGAGTGAGGCCGCCGTGGCTCCCCGGCAGAAGGCCGTGCTGGGCCTGCTGGTTCTTGCGCTGCTGGCGGTGGTCATCGGAGCGCTTCGCTGGCAATGGGGAATCATGGAGCTCTCCGGTCTGTTCATCGCCGTGACGGTGATCGGCGGCCTGATGGGAGGGCTCGGCGCGAGCGGAACGGGCGAACGGTTCCTGGAAGGCGCAGCGGCGATCGCTGGAGGTGCTCTGGTCGTGGGCCTGGCTCGAGGGATCCTGGTTATCTTCGACGGTGCCAACGTCACAGACACGATCCTGCACGGTATGGCCGCGTCGGTGAGCGGTCTGCCAGCTTCGATCAGCGTGGCGGGTATCTACGCCGTTCAGGTCCTGCTGAACTTCCTCGTGCCTTCGGGCAGTGGCCAGGCGGCGCTGTCGATCCCCATTCTGGCGCCGCTCGGCGACCTGGTCGGAGTGACCCGCCAGACCACGGTGTTGGCCTACCAGTTCGGCGATGGCTTCTCGAACGTGCTGACCCCGACACAGGGCTACTTCATGGCCGGTCTCGCCCTGATCGGCGTTCGATGGGAGCGCTGGCTGCGGTTCATCTGGCCTCTGCAGCTGATCTGGATCGTCGTAGGTCTGATCTTTCTGCTCCTTGCCCACGGCATGCGGTGGGGACCCTTCTGAGGTTGCTCCGAGTCTCAGCTCGGAGGCTCCGATGCGGCTCCGTCCGTGAATCGGAGTTGTTCCTCGATCGAGAATCCTCTGGCGCGTAGCTCGTCGACATAGCAGCTCGAATCGACCGAGAGCTCACGGGGCACGGCGCCCCGAGTCGTGTCGCCACGAGCCATCATCTCGGCGACGATGGCTCCGTCCCAGCCGGTAGTGCGCTGCATGGAGGTGAAGCCGGTCTCGGGATCGAAAAAGTCGACCAGGTCGAGCTGTGCCTCGGCCTCTTGTCCCTGATGATTGCCCTTGGCGATGACGCGAACCAGGACGGCGTCTTCGAACTCTCCCTGAGCTTCTAGGCGCGGCCCGAGGAGGGTGTGGAGGACAGCGCGCGGCTTCACCTTGGTTCCCTCGACATCGATCGGTTCCTGCTCGAACAGCCCGGCGTCCCGAAAGGCCTGCCATTGAGCCGCGTGACCCGGGTAACGGATCGTGCGGTTCTCCAGGGTCTCCAGCTTGCCGGCGAAGGTCCAGGGCATGGTGGAGGTGCCGCCGGCGGTCACGAAGGCCTCGAGCTCGCCGAAGGGTTCGGGAAACTCGAGAAGCTCGTAGCCGGCCGGGTCGAAGCAGGGGACTTCCGTGATCTCGCCGTTGCGCAGGAAGATGCCGCTGCCGTCGTACTCGTTGGTCAGCCCGGCAATGTTGAAAGTCAAGGCGTACTTCCAGGGCGGCTCGGGTCGGGCTGGAATTCCGCCGTCCCACATGATGACCTCGTGCGGCTCGTCCAGCAGCCCCATGGTGTAGGTCATC
>JARFQS010000443.1 GCA_029287645.1 Thermoanaerobaculia bacterium
CCACCGCTTGCCGCCATTTCTTCGATCGGATCTTGCGGGCGTCCGGCAGATTGCGCCTGCGAATGATGTTGACGATGGTTTCGTCCAGCATGCTGGCCGAGGCGTCGACCAGGATCAGGATCCTCTGACCGCCCACCTTGAGGCCGGTGAGGTACTGGCGATCACCGTCGCCGATGTGAGACCGCAACCGGTCCCCAGGCGGCTCCTCGGCCTCGGGGATGGCAGCCGATAGCCGTCGATTGCTCTCCTCCAGGGATTTCAGATCCGCCATCAGGCGATTGACGTGCTCCTCCTGTGCCAGGGTGGTGTTCTCGTAGGTCGCCAGCTCGACCTGGAGATCCTCGATGTTCTCGATGATTTGTCGCGACAGGCCTCGTGCCTCCGCGTCCTCTTGCTCGATCTCTCGCAGCGAATTGCGGAGCTCCACCAAATCCCGATGGCCGTCGAGAACCTCCTCCTCCAGACGATCCACCTCGGCCTTCAGATCTCCCGTCACGCGATCCGCCCTTGTACCCACGGCCGCGTTGATAACCATGAAGAAGAGCACCACGGCCCCGAAGCCGCAGGTCATGGCGTCCAGGAAGGAGAGGCTGAAGACGTTGGTGGTGCGCCGAGCCATCGCCTCACTCCACCGCAATCAGGTGTAGCTCTATGCCTGGTGTTCCCAGCCGCAGTCGATCACCCGCCGCCAGCGGTGCCCAGCCTTCGATGCGGCTGCCGTTGAGAAAGCTGCCATAGGTGCTGTGGTCTTCGACGATGACCTCGTCGCCCTGGCGCCTGATAGAGCAGTGGTGTCGCGATATGCCTGCCGTCTCACCGACCAGTTGAACACCTCTCGCATCCGTTGGAAGAGCGATCCCGAGGAGAAGAGGGTCCGCCTCGATCGGGTGTGCGACTCCTTCGTAGAGGAGGTGTGACGGGGTCTTGCCCTGTCCTTTCGATACCGACCCACCCGACTTCGACACGGGCTTCGATTCACCGACGCCCTGGTGTGGAGACTGCCCGATCGGAAGCTCGGTTACGAATTCGACCTCGTGGCCCTCCGACTGGAGAAGAACGAGATGTTGCTTCAGCGCGCCCGTTACGGCGGCGTCCGGATCCAACACCACAGCCTCTGTGCCCACTGCCTCCTCGATCTCTGCCTGGAGCCCAGGCAGGGAGGAGAGGGCTCGAGTGAGCACCAGAGATGGGCGACTTCCCGCATCGGCCACCGCACGAACCAGCTTCGAGATCGCCTGATACGAATCTCGAGCAGCGTTCCGCATCTCCAACGTGGAGATCTCGATGCTATGTACCTTGCCACGATGCTCCAGAGTCAGAAGGGCGCGCCCATCCCTGCCGACCTCTTCGGTCCAACTCGGGAGCCGGTCGTACAGATCCTGCTCGGTCTCACCGTGGTGGAAGGGATCGAATCGGGTCTGCTGCACAAAACGGCTGGCGATCCACTTGGCCCAGAGGTCCGTCAGTCTCGACAGCCCGGCGGACTTCTCGCTCTCGACCCGCTGTCTCGCCAGGGTCTCCGTCTGCCTCATCTCGGTCAGCACCACACGGTGCAGCAACATGTCGAGGTGCAGGGTGCGCTCGGCATCCGCCGCCCCGAGGCTGGCCACAACGGCAGAGTCCATCATTCCCGCGATCGGCATTCCGCAGGCTCGGCCCACGCCCAGCAACAATTCGAGCTGCCGCTTCGAGTAGAAGCCCGGGACAACGAAAAGGACATCCCCGATATCCGTCCCCGACCGGGGGTCGAAATCTGATCGGAAGGAGCTCCACACCTCGGTGAGGTGGGCGTGGACCAGATCGGCGTTCCTCAGCTCTCGTGGAAAAGGCCGGCCCAGCGGCTCGGTATCGAGGCGATCCCAGAATCGAGTCTCCACCCATCGCGGCTTGAGGCGCGCTCGGGTGAGCGCATCCGTTCCAACCAGGATTCGATGGCCATCGACGAGCGCGAACCCGGGACTTCGGCTCGACGGTGGCCGGCCGGCAGCCGCCGCGACCACTCCACAATCGTTCAACTCGACGGCAACTGTGGTCATCTCACTCACCCGGGCAGAGTCGAGGCCACCGCCGGAACCTGCAGATGACGGATCAGGTGTCGATCCAGATAGGTCTCCGTGTCGAGGACCAGACGTTCCTGGTGAAGCTGCAGCTGGTGTAGCAGGAACATGAGCACGATGCTGATCAGGAGCGCGATGAAGGTGGAATTGAAAGCTACCCCCAGGCTCTGGGTGACTCCGGCGATGTCACCCTCCACTGCCTTGTGGGCCTGCCCGAGGGCCTCACCGATACCCCGGACGGTGCCCAGGAAGCCGATGGACGGAATGGCCCATGCGATGTAGCGCACCATGGAGAGCTCCGACTCGAGCCTCTCCGACTCCGCGTCGCAGACGGCATGTGACGTGGTCGAGGCATTCTGGATGTCGCGGGTGGCGCTGAACCGGTCGAGAGCCGCCAGCAGTGCCCTGGGCAGGAGTGAGCGCTGATCCGCGGCCGGCAGCGACTGGATCTGGCGAGCGTACTCGCGGGCGTCTTCAGGAAGTATCTTCGTACTCTCCGACACCGGTACCAGGTCCTCTTGCAGGAGCTTGCGCTGCTTGGCGGCCTGCGCTCCCTTGAGAGCCATGATGGCGAGCGCCCAGAGTGCCAGCACGAAGCAGGCCTCCTGCTCGAAATCCCGGATGATCACCCAGAGGGAGCGCTCTTGAACGTAGTCCGGGTCCGCCTGCATCTGAGCGGTCTGCTCTGCCAACAGAGTGTCCGCCCTGGGACGTACGACCGTCACGTAGAAGGCATGAACCACGATCAACGCCACGATGAGCGACAGCGCCTGGTAGACGAACTCGATTGGGTAGTCTTTCTTCATGGCGGCTCGGGCCCTCAGATATCGACGGGAAAGGAAATGGCACTGTCGGCGGGGAGTCGCTCTGTCGGCACGAAGGTCTCGACAGGCTCTGCCTCGTCTTCCTCGGTCTCCTCTGCCCGCGGACCTCCTCCAGAGGCTGCATCAGATGCCTCGGAACCCTGCTCTCTTTCGGCCGAACCCGGAGAGTCGAAGACGATCAGGGCTCCCGCTACCAGCAGCAGGACGAGAAGCGAGAATCGGATCAGTTTCATGGCAACCTCCCTCGAAGTCGCAGCGTTCTATTCAGCATAGCGGGCGATCCTGAACCCCACATCCGGTCGCGGCTTGTTGCCATAGTCGCGATAGCTGAGACGCAGCTCCGTGACAGTGGAGTGCATCCAGCTCGAGCCACGAATGACATGATAGTCGCCGCTTTCCGGACCGAGCGGGTCCTGCACCAGTGTTGCGGAGCCGCTCGGCACGGTGGCATAGAAGTCGTGGGTCCACTCGGCCACGTTGCCGCCCATGTTCTGCAAGCCCACCGCATTGGCCCCGAAGCTGTCCACCGGAGCCGTGGCGGGAAAGCCGTCCTGATAGCTGGGCAGAGTCGCCTCCAGATTCCCCTGTGCCGAGAGATCCGCGTAGTTTCCGGACCCGGGAGCGACCGGTAGCGCCCCTCCCCACGGGTACTTCAGGCTGACCCCTCCAGCAAAGCGCGCCGCCCAGGCCCACTCCGCTTCGGTAGGTAGACGATACCCGTTGCTCATGGGTTCGACGCCCCGCAACTCGCCGCTACGAAACACATAGGCCGGCTCGAGCGACTCCTTTTCGCTGAGCCAGTTGCAGTAGCGGGCTGCGTCCTCCCAGCTGACATTGACGACCGGGTGGTGGTCGTTCTCCAAGCTGGCCCGACCTGCCCGGCCCGAGCGATGCTTCAGCTGGAACTCACGGAAATCCCGGTTGGAGACTTCGCGAGTGGCCATGTAGAAGGCCCGGGTCAGCTCGATCTCACGGAAGGTCTCGTTGGCCCTCCGACCTGGCTCCCGCCGGGGTGCGCCAGCCCGAAAGCGACCGGGCTCGATGAGTCGGAGCTCCTGGCCCTGGGGTCCCTGAATCACGGGCGGTATGGCGACAGCCCTGGCTTCCTGCTCGGTCAGCAGGGTGATCTCCAGCGCCTGCGAAACACCCGGCTTGGGTGTCACGGTCTCTGAGTGGGTGATGAAGCCCTGCTTTCGGACCTCGATCTCTTGCGGCACGGCCTGCAACCGCAGGGTCTGATTGGCAGAGCCGAGGAGCTCGCCGTTGACGAAGAGCTCCGCCCCCGCTGGCCGAGCGATGATCTGGAGCTCCCCGAGCCGTTCGGCCAGATCGACGGCCTCGGATCGAGTCTCACCCGAGGCGACGGACAGCTCCAGGGAATGAGCCTCGAAACCCAGTTTCGAGAGGCTCACCTCGTATCGACGATCCGGAGCCAAGGAGATCTCGAGCGGCGTCTGTCCGCGGTACTCGCCATCGACACTCACGGTGGCTCCGGGTGGCTCGCTGCTCAAGGTCAGGAGTCCATCGTCGGGCAGAAGCCGCACTGTCGGTAGCTCGAGAGTCTCCTCGGCCGTCACCTGGATCTGGCGACGGTGCGGCTTGTAGCCTGCCAGAGCGATCTCGATCGCTCGATTCCCTTCGAGAATGTCCGTGGTCAGCGGAGTTCGACCGACCTCCTTACCATCGATCCTCACGGTAGCCGCCGCCGGTTGACTGCTGAGGGTGACCGTGGCCCAGATGGGTTGCAGCTCCACCTCGAGGGTCTGCGTGGAACCTCCGCCTTCGATCGCCAATTCGGTGGTGAAGTCTCGGTAGCCCTCGGCCCCGATCAGGAAGCTGTGCTCACCCGGTGACAACTCGACGGGGCCCGTCCGCCATGCGTCCCGCTTTTCGCCATCTACCCAGAGAGTCGCGGCCGTGTCTACACCAAGCTCTATATTCAACAAGCCGGGCAACCTCTCGAGTTGGAAATCGAAGACCTGGGACCTGGCCTTCGTCACTTCGATCGAGCCGGTCAGCTGCCGATACCCCAAACTCTCGGCCATTACCGTATAGGTCCCTGGACGAAGCAGATACCTGCCGCCCACCTTCAGTCGGAACACTCCGCCCCGTACCTCCATGAGCTCTGGCGTGGGTTCGACCTGTATCTCGACCGAGCGGGCCGAGAGGAGATACCAGCCAGCCATGGCCAGTAGGCCCAGCACCAGCCAAAAGGCCAGGGTCGAGGGCCGGGGTGCCCATCGGCGTCGGCGACCTGTCTCGAGCTGAACCGGCGTGAACTCCACCGGGAGGATTCGCTGCCGACCCGAACCTTCGTCCTCAACGGCTCGAGAACCCGCGGCTCTTACGACGGTGGGTGGCTCGGTGCCGTCGTCGGGCTCCTGGAATCGAACCTGAAGCTGAGCGCCGGACGCACCCGATGAGAACTCCAACTCTGCCTCGGCCACACGTAGGACATCTCCATCGTGCAGCCACTGCGACGTGGTCACCGGGCCGCCGTTGCAGATGACGAGCTCCCCACCGGGAACGGGCTGTAGGAAAAACTCGTTTTCGGCGATGCCAAGATGAGCGATCGGGTCGACCTGGGGCGAACCCGGGATCTCGATGTCGGAATCCGGTCCACCCAGAGTCAAGGGAAAGTCCCCCTCCTCGAAGTGCCGCGTTGCCGCTCCCGTTCGAAGCTCGAGTGCGGGCCTCAAATCTTCTCCTCGCACCGCACGTCGAGAGGTTTGGAGGTTCGATTCGGATCCACCGTGAGCCGACGTCGCACATCGCGGTAGCCCGCGCGGCTGCCTACCACCGTGTAGGTGCCTGGCCGAAGGTCCAGAACCTGCTGGCTGAACCTCCCCAAGCGACCGACTCGGTAGACCGTGACTTCAGTGAGGTTGTCGGAGACCAGCTCGACCCTGATAGGTGTGGTCGCAACGGCGATGCGCTCGGCCAGGCTCTCGATCTGGCGGCGAAGCATTGGGCCGGCTGGCTCTGTGGCCCTGGCGTCACTCAGCGCCTGTTCGGCTCTCTCCAACACCTCGTCGTCGGAGAGCCTCTCGGGATGAGCGATATGCGATTCCAGTTGCTCGGCAAGCTGAGACCGGACCTCGGCTCTGGCCTTGCCTTCTCGGGCGAAGCGAATCGTCGGGTCGAGAGCGAAAACCGCGTTGTACTCTCGAAGAGCCGACTCCCAGTCTTCGTTCTTCTCGAATTCCGCAGCCCTGGCGCGATGCTCCGAGATCGCTGCGATCCGCAGGTCTTCCTCGGCTTGGCTCAGCCCATCCGTGGCCTCAGAGGAGCCCGGCGAAAGCAGTAGCGCCCTCTGAAAGGCCTCTTTCGCCTGAGCGGACTCTCCGTTTGCCAGCGCTGCCAAGCCCTCCGACATCATCCGGCGAAACTCTGCTTTCGAGCTGGGCTCGACTTGGACCGCAGGCTCGACTCGAACAACGCCAGCCACCTGCTGAGCTGTCTCGGGCGGAGCAGGTTCGAAGATCTCTTCCTCTGCGGCAGGGGCTGGTCCTTGGCTGGCCGAAGTCTCGGGCGCACCCCCGAGTCCGGCAGACCTTTCGGGCTCGAGCGCCGCCGCATCGACCGGCGCTTCAGGACTCTTCTGTGTCGCCTCGACTTCCGCAACCGGCCCACTGGCGGATGCCTTGCGGCCCTCGGCTTCATTCCGTTTCCGCACCCAATCCGGCAGCCACAGAAAGACACCGAGCGCAAGGACTCCCAGCAATACGAAAGTCCCGAAGGTCAACCAGCGCCTTACCTTGCTTCCAGGGTCACCGCCCATGCGGTCAGGGAAGGGCTCCCTGCGAGCCTCCACCTTGGGAGGCGGAGTGACTCGGAATGCTGTCTGCCGAAGATCGGGCGCTCGTGTCCCGGTCGACCTCGATTTCGCTTCGATCCGTCGCAGTACTTTGCCTACCGAGGCCATCTCGGAGGGTCGATCAGCGGGAGACTTGGCCAGCATTCCGGTGAGTAGGCTCTGAAAGTCTGGCGGCAAGGATCTCTGGGGGTCGATGGGCTCCGGAATCTCGTGGAGAATCCGATCCTCGCTGGCATCGGGCCAAAAGGGGGGACGGCCCGAGACCAGGTGATACGCCAGGGTCCCCACTCCGTAGATGTCGTCGGATGGCTGAGGAGGCTCTCCAACCATCTGCTGAGGGCTCATGGAGAATCTCGACCCACCTCCCTCGAGAAGAAGGTCTCCCTCGCTCGGATTCAAGACTCCAGCGATGCCGAAATCCATCAGCCGCGGCTGCCCGGAACGATCCATAAGCACGTTGCTGGCCTTGACGTCCCGATGCACCACTCCCGCCTGATGGGCGTACTCGAGAGCTGCAGTCAGCGGAATGAGAGCTTGCACGATGTCCTCTACGGCGGCACCCCGGAGGGACTCGATGGAGTCCCCTTCGACATGCTCCATCGTGATAAAGCTCACCCCCTCGCACTGGTGGAAATCGAAGACGCGGACGATGTTCGGATGAGACAGACTCCGCGTTTGCCGACACTCGTGACGCAGCAGATCGATCGTTTCCGGTGAGGCATCCTCCGGCACGAGCTTGGTCACCACTTCCTGGTTCAGCTGCCGATCTCGCGCCAGCCAGACCTCACCCATCCCACCGCTTCCCAAAGGCCGCAGCAGGGTGAATCGGGAGCAGAGAGTGGTACCGATTTCGAGCTGGAGCATACGCCGGGACACCGCCGGATTCAGTTGTCTACCGAAGTCCCTGCGGCCTGTCCGGCTTCGAAGTTGGGATCCACCGGCAGCCCCGTCTCCTCGGCGTAGATCTTGCGCAGCATCTCCCGCCAGTCCGCGAACTGCCCCTCCATCGTGCCGCTGAGGCGTAGCGTCTCGCCCTCGACCTCGACAACGAGTGGGGCTACTTCCACGTCCAGCGAGCCGCCCAGCTCACGCAGGGCCTCTACATGGATCTTGGCCTCCTGGGACTTCGCCATACCGCTCTGAATGGCCGCCATGCCACCGATCAGTGCTACATCCCGTGCCACCCGTTCTGCGGTACTTCCACCGCCCGGGGCGACGACGGCGCCGAAGATCGCCAGGGCACCTACGATCTTCTGCATCCGGGCCTGTCTCCGGAGCTTCTCCAGGGCCAGCTGCTCTTCGTAGCTGAAGGACCGCCAGTTGTCATAGGGTTCCGCCATCGAGGTGGTGAAGGTTGCGTAGTACTCGTTGAGAGTGTCGATGAAGGTGAAGTCGCGCTCGCGAATCTCGGTTATGCGAGCCATCATGGAGTCGTCCTCGGCGGGGAGGTGCTCCAACTGGTAGCGCTCCTTGCGATCGCGGCTGAGGTAGTCCTCGAACGCCACAGGGGCCACGTCCGCCGCGAAACGCATGTCGGCGATATTGCGCAGCTCCTCGAGCTCTCCCTGCTTTCTCTTCTGCCGCTCGACCAGCAGGTCGTTGGCGATCACGCTATACAGCTCGTGAAAAGGGTCCTGCTTCTTGACCTGGTCCGGAGAGTACGCTTGAACATCGGCCTCCTGCTTGTAACGCTTCTCGAACCAGATTTCCTCCGACGCATCCCGGACCTGGACTTCGACCACCAGGTCCTTACCGGTCGATTTGAGGATCTCGCCGGTCACGGTCAACTCTGCGCTGGAGGTGCCTTGCGGCATCACTCGCACCGCACCCCAGTTGCCCGTCGACTGCAACGTCTGCTTGAGCCGATAGGGAATGAACCTCGCCTCGGCCTTGCGCACCTCCGGAAACACTCCCTGCTTCTCGGCCTTGGTCACGGGCACACTCGGGTCCAGCAAGCCCGGATCGAAGACCTCGATGGTGACGTCCAGCAGAGTCTCTTCCGGGACCTCGGTCGCGGCTTGAATCAGAGTGACCGCGGGCGCCTTGCTGGACGAGCTCGTCGTCGCACAGCCGGGGAGCACCAGGGCCACCAGGGCCAGACAGGTAATTCCGTTCTGCAATCTCATCCTCGACCACCCTGGTCAGCCGCGCTTCTTCTTCGCAGCCGCCTTGTATTCACGGTATTCGTCCCACAGCTTTTCGCGGAGCTCCGGATCCTCTTCGTTCATCGCGGCCTCTCGCAGCTGCCGAGCCACGATGTCGTCGTCGCTGCCGTCGGGGATATCCGGTGGAACCCTGCTACTGCCACCGCTTCCGTCGCCAGCCGACGAGCCAGGCGTTGTCTCGGTTTCCTCGCCTGACGACTCGTCCGCATCGCCTCCCCCAGAGTCAGAACCCTGAGTGGCAGCAGCTGACTCCTCTCCCGTCTGTGTCCCACCGACTGGGTCTCCGAAGCCACTGTCGTCATCGACGAAACCTCCGCCTCCAACGGAAGACCCGGCAGCAGCCTCGGCCGCGGCCTCGGCCTCGGCACGCGCCTCAGCGGCCGTCTGCTGTTCGCTAGCCAACATGCCGTCGAACTTCTCGAGCGAGGCGATCAACTCCTGATCCAGCTCGGATGCTGGCTCGCCGACACCCCTGGACCCCGCCGGCTGCCCCGACCCACTCCCCGCATCGCTACTCTGGGGCTGATTCTCGCCTCCGCTGCCGCCCTGGGATGCAGGCGTAGCACCGCCGGCTTCCCCTCCTTCTCCTTCGGCAGAACCGTCCTCTCCAGAGGACGAGCCTTGGCCTTCCTGGCCACCCGATGCGCCTCCACCTTCCGAGCCCGAGGTGCCTTCACCGCCGTCCTCCTGTGCCCCTTGCGAGGTTCCCTCGCCGCTCGATTCTTCCTCTCGAGCCGAGGTTGCCGAGCTTTCAGGCTCGGGGGGCGATGCAGGGGGTGCAGACGACTGCGTGCTCGCGCACGCCACGAGGAGAGCGAGACCCATCATGGATAGGGCCGCTGGCAGATATCTTCGAATCGCGGAGTCCATTTCTTTCTTTTGGCGGTCGCCTCTCCATCCAATAGAAGCCTTCGAGGTATCACATTCCCGGTGCGACCTGGCGTGTTTCCTACTCTCGCCTCCCCTCCCGTCACTCGAGATCGAACCGGACCCACCTTCAATCTAGCAAATTATGGGCCAGATCTCAGTGAGCCCGCGTTTCTCTGGCCAGCTCGCACTCGGTGCGGTGGAGCGGCCGGAACCCACCTAGAGCCAGAGCGTGAAGACCGCGAGGAGGACGAATGTCACCATGAAGATCCAACGCCCCCACCGATCGACGCGGTTCGCCTGCTCCTCCCTTCCCAACCTGGCGAGGCGGGCCGTCACGATGACCTCACCCAGCGCACCAAAGACCAGGAGTGTCG
>JARFQS010000421.1 GCA_029287645.1 Thermoanaerobaculia bacterium
CCGTCGTACTGTCGTCGGGCTCGACGCTCGATGTGGATCTCCTGCCACCCAGCGTTCGAGAGCCCGACTCCCTGCCGGCCCCATCAGCCATGCTCCCCAGCAACGGCATCGCCTTCAAGGAAGCGGTCAGCTCCTACGAGCGCCAGCTGATCGTCAAGGCGCTGGAGGCTGCAGGTGGCGTACAGAAGGCCGCGGCCGAGCTCCTCAAGGTCAAGCCGACGACGCTTCACGAGATGATGAAGCGCCTCGAGATCTCCGTCGACCGCGTACCGAACTGATTCAAGCAATGAGGGTGGATCAGCCGGCGTACCTTGGCTGATCTTTGAAGCAGTGGGGCTGGAGCAATCGGGCCAGTGTCCCGATTGGTCTTTGAGCCGTGGACAATGAGGCCGAATCGGCCGCCACCTCTGGCGGCCGTACTTTTAGAGAAGTGGGAAGTGACGCAGTGATGCAGTGATGCAGTGACGCAGTGGGAGGGTAGGAGCACTGCTCAAAGGACCGGTCGGGAGGAACGACCGAACGCCTCAACCCCAAGCCCTCAAAGGCCGGTCCGAGATACGAGGACCGGTCCAACCCTCGTAGGATCCTCGTCGCTCCCGCGACGGATCCTACAAGTTCCAGGCGTATCCGACCTTGAAGAAGACCGACCGGTTTTCCTGCAGGAGGTCGATGTTCTCGTCCCCTTCTCGATTGTCCGAGTACCCCAGGAAGAGCACCGTGCGTGGATTCACTTTGTACGAGAAGAGCAGCTGGGTGAAGATCCGATCGGTCTGTGCATCCACCTCCTCGGGATCGTCATAGAGGCTCAAGTCCCGATCGATGTCGGTGTATTGGACAATGGCCCGCACGAAGGTCCGGATGTTGAACTGATAGACCAGCCTCAGCTGGCTCAGATTGGCGGTGAAGAGCCGGCCTTCGTCGACGTCCAACTGTTCGTAGGTATGGCGTAGCCGCGCCTGGACGTGGCGTCCCAGATTCAGGCGGAAGCTCGGCTCGAGCCTGACGGCGTCACCTTGCTGGACATTGTCGAAATCCACCTGCCCCCCGACCCGGGCAAAGAGCTCGAAGGCGAACATACCGCTCGGTTGCATCACGAAGAAGGTCCGCACCGAGTTGGTGTCGAAGATCTCGCCCTGGTAGCCCTGCTCACTGAGCGAGAAGTTGAGCCACGCGAAGGACTGGAGAGGACCGCTCAAGCCAGTCCACACGTCCCACTCCTGTTGCAGGAGCTGTCCGGTCTGGTCTTCTTTGCGCTCCAGCTCGCTGCCGAGCTCGATGCGGTTGTACCAGTCCTCCTCTCCTCCCCACCAGTTGTGCTCGAATCCGGTCGCGCCGTGTCGGAAGTCGACCTGGGGCATGAAGCCCATGTCGGCCCGGAAGTCTGTACCGACGTCCTCGTACCTCGCCCAACCGCGCCAGTTCCGCGAGCTGTGGCTGTACCCGAGGAGATAGGCGAGGTCGCTGAGCTCACCCATCGGCTGATCGAAGTCCTCGGCGATGTCGTCGGGATACAGACTCTGGGAACCGAGCGCCTGGAATCGAAGGGAGTGCGTGTCGGTAACGCGATACAGACCGTCGATCCCGGCGACCCGATTGTGGTATCCGTCGCCTTCCCGACCCGTGAACAGAGCCCCGATGGCCGACGCATTGCCGAAGTCTCGGCGATAGCGCAGGACCGAGTCCACGCTCGCGAAATCGAAGGAGTCGCTGTCCGACTCCTCACTGCCGGGAAACAGAAGGTTGGTGACCTGATCCTGAGCGACGAAGACCCCGAGGCCGTTCTTGCCCTGCTTGCCGGAGATCTTGCCGCCCCACATCGGGTCCGCCACATTGCGCGTGAAGACGGCGTCGAGCGGCGTCGAGAAGATATCGGCTCCCTCGAGGAAGAAGGGTCTCTGCTCCGGATAGAAGAGGGCGAAGGGGTTGTTGACATCCAGCTGCGCCACATCGGCCTCGACCTGCGAGAAGTCGGGATTCAGGGCCAGGTTCCCGGTCAGGCTCGGTGTGATGCCCCACTTTGCCGTCAAGCCGAGCTCGGTTTCCGCACTCCCCTCCTGCAGATCACCCTCGGGAAAGTCCTCCCTCTCATCGGTTCGCCCCGCGGTCAACGTCGGCACCAGCTCGATGTTGCGCCCGGGGTTGGCGCCCTCGAAACCGGTGACCTTCGAGATCTGACAGAGGTAGCAACTCACACCGCGATCCATGGGTTGGCTGGCGATGCGCACCCGGTCGCTGCGAGGATGGAAGCGGATCGCGTCGAAGCCCCAGGTCAGCTCTTCCCCACCACTCGGGAATCGAAGCTGATGGAAGGGAATCGCCATTTCGACGACATAGCCCTCTTCCGTAATGCGGCCCGCCGAGCGCCAGATGGCGTCCCAGGAGGTCGTCTCGTTATGGCTCAGGTCGTCGTTGAACAGGTCCATCTGCACGCCGAGCGGATTGACGAAGAACTCGAAGGCTCGGCGTTCGTCGTTGAAGGTGTCCAGGACCACCCCGACGAAGTCGTCGTTGAAGGCCGTGTCCCGGTCCACGATGTGGGCTCGGATGGCTTTCGGATCGTCGTCGTAGGCCTTGAACGCGACATAGACGTTGCTGGTGTCGTAGGTGACCAGGCATTCGGTCTCCACGGGCGCAGGCGTGTTCTCGCCCGGCCGAGTCTCGTACTGAAGATCGATGCGGGCGGCCTTCTGCCAAGCCGACTCGTCGAGCCTGGCATCGATTGTGATCTCAGAGTCGGTTCGGGGGATCGAATATTCGGCCCGCGGGCGGGGTGGCCCCTCGGCCACCATAGGGGAACTGGCCAGTACCCAAAGGCAGGCACCCACCAGAATCCGCATCTGCAGACTTATCTCACGTGCGGTGAGCAACAGCAGACTCCCCTCGAATCTCTATACGCAGCTTCGATTTGCAGGTTTCTT
>JARFQS010000447.1 GCA_029287645.1 Thermoanaerobaculia bacterium
TCTATCGGGTCTTTCCCTCGGATGCCCGCGAAGGCGCCACCATGGGTAACTTCGCGACGCAGAAGCTGAACGCCGAAAGGGTCGTGGTCCTGGCCAAGGAGAGCCAGTACGCCAAGGGGATCCAGGAGGTCTTCCAGAAGGAGTTCGAGCGTCATGGTGGTGAGGTGGTGGAGACGATCGAGTTTCCATCCCTGTCCTCGGATCTGTCGGGCGTCATCGAGAGGGTGATGACCCTGCAGCCCGATGCGGTCTATCTGGCCGCCTATGCGGAGGATCTGGCGCAGATGATCGGCTATCTGCGGGACCAGGGGTACAAGGAGACGATCTTCACGACTTCGGCCTTCGCGGCGCCGGAGATCATTGCCAAGGTGGGGCGCCCCGCAGAGGGTGTTTTCCTGACCCAGGCGGCCTTCGATCTCGAGTCCGAGATCCCCGAGACGCAGGCCTTCGTCCAGGGCTTCCGTTCCAAGTTCGGGAGCGACCCGAATCTCTATGCCGTGCATGGCTACGACGCCATGATGGTGCTGGCAGAGGCCCTGCGCCGGTCCGGCGCTTTGCCGAACGAGTTCTGGAGCGCCGTGCGATCGCTGCGTGACTTCACGGGTGCCGCCGGCACGATCCAGTTCGACGAGCGGGGCGATGTCCAGAAGTATCCGCGGGTCTATGTCGTCAACAACGGCGTTCTGATCGATTACGAGGCGGAGGTGGAGCGTCGTCGTCAAGAGTTGCTCGAGCGACTGCGGCGCCTAGAGGAAGATCAGCGGCGGACTCGTGCCGAAACGGACGGTTGATAGCCGCTCCAGAACCCCAACCGAACATCCCAGTTCCGAGCCAATCTGGTGGGGTGACTGTTGTCGTCCCTGCCGGTTCCACCACGGTGGTGCTCTGTTGCTGTACTCTTTGCTCTGGTGCGCGGCGGGGTAGGTCCCTGTCAGCGGAGGAGATACGGGCTGGTCGGCCCGATCGAATGAGAGTGCGAGACTCGGCATGACGAAAGTGGCGGACAGACTCTTCCGATTTCGCGGCCTGCTGGCCACCCTGGTCTCCAGGGAGCTCAAGGCCCGCTATCGGGGCTCGGTTCTCGGTTTCTTCTGGTCGCTCGTTACCCCGCTGCTGTTACTCGGTGTCTATACCTTCGTCTTCAGCGTCGTCTTCAAGCCCCGGTTTCCCGGGTCGGACCCCTATGTGCTCTTCTTGATGACGGGTCTGTTTCCGTGGACCTGGGTCGCCACTTCCTTGATGGAGGGCACGAATTCACTGACGGCCAACGCCGGGTTGATTCGCAAGGCGGTCTTTCCCGCCGAGGTCCTGCCCATGGTCTCGGTGCTGTCGAATCTGGTTCACTTCCTGTTCGCCATACCGATTCTCGTGGGTGGCTTGATCCTCGGGCGGTCTCTCGGCTATCCCGTGGGCGGATGGGAGGCGATTCTCTTCCCGGCCATCGTGGCACTTCAGCTGCCGGCGCTGGGCGGCCTGACCTTGGGGCTGTCGGCGCTCAACGTCCACTTCAAGGACGTCAAGGACATCGTCGGCAATCTCCTGGCACTCCTCTTCTATCTGACGCCGATCATCTATCCGCTGGGTTTCCTGAAGGGTTACAAACCGCTGCTCTGGGCTATCGAGTGGCTCAACCCCTTCACTCCCTTCGCTCGTGCCTATCAGGCCGTGCTCTTCCATGGAGCTCTGCCGGGAGCTCAGATCTGGATTCAGATGGTCAGCTGGGCGGCCGTACTGTGGCTCGTGGGGTGCTGGTTGTTCGGCCGACTCAGTGACAGCCTGGTGGAGGCGGTATGAGCGTCGCCATTCGGGTCGAGAATCTGCACAAGTCCTACTTGCGGATGGCGCCTGGCTTCCGACTGAGGACGCTCAAGAGCGCCCTGCTGCAGCGCAGCCTGGTCGGCGGTCACAAGGAAGAGGACACCATCCTGGCCTTGGAGGATGTCTCCTTCGAGGTCGAAAAGGGCACCGCCTTTGGCGTGATCGGCAGCAACGGCTCGGGCAAATCGACTCTCTTGAAGATTCTCGCGGGCATGCTGCAACCAACCGAAGGCAGGGTCGAGGTGTCGGGTCGGGTTGCGGCGCTGATCGAGTTGGGAGCCGGGTTTCACCCCGAGATCTCCGGCCGGGAGAATGTCTACATCAACGGTGCAGTCCTGGGTCTGACCCGCAAGGAGATCGATCGCCGATACGACGACATCGTCGAGTTCTCGGGGCTCACGGACTTCATCGAGGAGCCTGTGAAGAACTATTCGTCGGGCATGTACGTCCGGCTCGGGTTCTCAGTGGCGATCCATACCGACCCCGAGATCCTGCTGGTGGACGAGGTGCTGGCGGTTGGAGACGAAGCCTTCCAGCATCGGTGTCTCCGTCGGATCGAGGAGTTTCTCGCCAAGGGCAACACCCTCCTGCTGGTCAGCCATTCGTTGGACACGATCGAGCGCTTCTCGGATGAGGTTCTTTGGCTGGAAAAGGGGCGCGACCGACTCCTGGGCTCGCCACGACGGGTGGCGGATGCCTACCGTCTGGCGGTGGCTGAGAGAGAGGGCCAGGCCCATCTGGCTGCCAAGGAGGCGCGCCAGAAAGAGCTTCAGGGGGGCCCGGGTGCGGAGTCTGGTGAAGCTCCGGATGTCGACGTTGCATCGGGTGGAAAGTCGCCCGAGGGCGTTGAGGCAGGAGGCTCCGAGGAGCCCCGCCGATGGGGCTCCGGCGAGGCGGAGATTCAGGGCGTCCGGCTGGTCGACTCCAATGGCGAGGAGAAGTACAACCTCGAGAGCGGGGAGGAGGTGTGCTTCGAGATCGATGTGGAGGCGCACCAGGAGTTGAGCGACTTCGTCTTCGGAATCGGGGTATTCACACCCCGAGATGTCGAGGTCTGGGGAATCAATACCGGCCTGTCGGGATACGCCTCCGAGGGCTTGAAGGGCAAGACGAGAGTGAGGCTGGTCTGTCCGGCTCTTCGGCTGGCCCCCGGCGAGTATCTGATCGATGTGGCCGTCCATGCCCGGGACGGTTACCCCTACGACTATCACCGACGATTCTTGAGTTTCTCGATGGTCTCCTCGAGTCGCGGAGTTGGCGTCTACTTCCCTCGTTACCGGTGGGAGTTCGACGAAGCCGTGCGCTGGAAGCCGCCCTCACAAGACACCGAACAGGACTAGCGCTGGGCTCTCGGGCAGGTTGGATGATGCGGAACCTGACTCTCGGCTTGACCGTAATCGTGGCCTTGGGTGTTGGCTGGCTGCCGGCACGGGCCATCGCTGCGCCTCCCGAGGACCTGGGCGACTGGGCGGAAGGCCCGGTACGTTGGCTGCTGCAGCCGAGCGAGCGAAGAGAGCTGCGCCAGGTTCAGGACCCGGACGATGCGGCCCTCTTCATCGAGGAGTTCTGGTCCCGCCGAGATCCACGACCGGAAGAGCCTGGGAATCCATACAGGGAGGCTTACGAACAGCGTGTCGCTGCCGCGGATGTGCTGTACGCCGAGGAGGGGATCCGAGGCAGCCTGACAGCCCGTGGCAGAGCCTTGATCCTCTTGGGCTCACCAACGCATCTGAGTATCACCACCCGCCCGGCCCTGGCCTGGGAGACGCAGAACCCGAACGAGCAACGAATCACGACCGAGCGGATGAGCGTGGAGATCTGGGGCTATCGACGCGAGGATCTGCCGGCCGCGGTGCTCCGAGCGTGGTTGGCGAGGGCCAAGGGTGGTGACGAACCCCTGGCCCTGACCCTCGCGTTTCGCACAGACCGGCGCCGATCACAGATCATCGAAGGTGAGAACCTTCTCGATCTGGCGAGTCGTGGGGCCCTCGTGGAGGATTGAGAACGAGCCCGCCCTGAGGGCCTCGGCGGGGGTCCGCCAGCCTGAAATCAGCGAATTCGCCGCATCCAACCCAGCATGAGCTTGGCGTCGTGCGCGTCTCCGAAGGAGAGGTCGAGCTCGACGAACAGGTCGCCACCGCCACTCAGAGGCCACTCGATGCCCACCACTGCCAGAGGCTCGATGAACCAGTCGCTACTGTTGTCGCCCTTGTCCTTGTCGTAATTGATGTAGCCGAGCAGGACTCCTCCGCCTGCGTAGGGGGTGTAGTTCGGATTGCTCCCGAATCGGTAGTGGACCGGAATAGCCAGGCTGGCAATAGTGGCATTGTCGCCGAATCCGACCTCGAAGTTCGGCTGAAGCCGGGTTCTCTGGGTGAAGTTGCCGAGGTTCCAGTGAACGCCGATGACCCCCTGGTCGGGATCGACACCGACACCGCCGCGGAGGCCCCAGGTCTGGTAGCCGAGCTCTGCCAGAGATGGCGAGGATGAGGCCAGCAGCAGGAGGCCCGTGAACAGTCCGTACCATCTGAGTCTACTCATGACCTGTCTCCTTGGGTGGACGGAATCTCGTTGGCGAAATGGCGCGGCTC
>JARFQS010000460.1 GCA_029287645.1 Thermoanaerobaculia bacterium
TCGTCTCGTGGGCTCGGAGATGTGTATAAGAGACAGGGATATTCTGACCAGTCTCGGCCTGAGACTGGGAATGGATGTTCCCGAGGAGTCGGTCCGCGCGCCCTTCTAAGGGGCGTCGAGCAAGGAGCTGTCAATGCGTCATCAAGTCAAGGGTAGAAAACTGGGGCGGTCCCCCGCCCATCGGAAGGCGCTCTTCCGCAACCAGCTCAGCTCGCTGGTGAAGGAGGAGCGAATCAGGACGACCTTGGAGAAGGCCAAGGAGCTGCGTCCATTGGCTGAGAAGGTGGTGACGCAAGGAAAGCGCGACACCCTTCACGCACGGCGCCAGGTGAATCGCCTGATCAGTGACCGTGCGCTGGTCAAGAAGCTGTTCGACGAGATTGCGCCGCGCTATCACGAGCGCCCGGGCGGCTACACGCGCATCATCAAGCTCGGCCCTCGCAAGGGTGACGGTGCGGAGATGGCCTACCTCGAGTTCGTGGACCGCGGTGAGGCCGATACCCCAGCCGACAAGAAGGCCAAGAAGAGCGCCGGCAAGGGCAAGGCGAAGTCGGGAGACTGACAGCTCTCGAATCCAGCGACGCCGAGTGATCTCGGCATGCATGAAAAAAACGACCGGCCTCTCGGCCGGTCGTTCTGTATCGATGTATCGAGAGCCAGGGTCAGTGGTGTTCCTCTTCCTTCTCCTTCTTTGCCTCGGCGATGATCTTTTCCTGCACCTGCCTCGGGACCTCTTCGTAGTGGGACATCTCCATGTGAAAGCTCGAGCGTCCCTGGGTCATGGATCTGAGCGCCGGTGAATAGTCCAGCATTTCTGCGAGCGGCACGGTGGCGCTCACCACCTGGGATCCGTTCTTGCTGTCCATCCCCTGTGGGCGACCCCGCCGTTGCGAGAGGTCACTCATGATGTCACCCATGAACTCCTCGGTGGTCGTGATCTCCACCTTCATGATGGGCTCCAGGAGGGTGGCTCCCGCCTTGGCCATGGCATCTTTGAAGGCCAGGGAGCCGGCAATCTTGAAGGCCATCTCCGAGGAGTCGACATCGTGGTACTGGCCGTCCTGCAGTCGAACCTTGAAGCCGACGACCGGGTACCCGGCCAGGTATCCACGCTTCGCAGCTTCCTGGATTCCCTTCTCCACAGCCGGGCGGTAGCCCTGGGGAATCGAGCCGCCGAAGATCTCGTCGATGAACTCGAACTCCTCATCGCCGGAGGTCGGCTCCATCGTGATGCGGCAATCGGCGAACTGTCCGCGACCCCCCGTCTGCTTCTTGTGTCGTCCGTGACCCGGGGCCGGCTTACGGATGGTCTCGCGGTACGGCACCTTCGGCGGATGCAGAATGACTTCCACGTTGAAGCGCTTCTTGAGTTTCGCCACGGCGATCTCGACATGCAGCTGACCGCTCCCGGCGAGCAGGAACTCGCCTGTCTCAGCGTCTCTCCTGCTGTGGAGCCTCGGATCTTCCTCTTGCAAACGCGCCAATGACTCGCTGATCTTCTCCTCGTCACCCTTCGACTTGGGCTCGATGGCGAACGCGATGGCATCCTCGCGCGGATCCAGCCATGCGAGACGGACGGGAGAGTCCTTTTCACAGAGAGTGTTGCCGGTGTGAGCGTGCTTGAGCTTCGCCACGCCCCCGATGTCGCCGGTTACGAGCCCTGGAACGGCGGTGCCGGTCTTGCCTTGCATGGCCATGAGGTGGCCGACCTTCTCGTCCGTCTCCTGCTGAAAGTTCCAGTATGGAGTATCGGACGCCAGCCTCCCGGAGACGACTCGCAACAGTGAAACCTTGCCTGTGAAGGGGTCACTCAGAGTCTTGAAGACGAGTGTGGCGACTTTTCCTTCCGGGTCGCACGCCAGGTCCTGCTCCTCACCACCGAAATCGATCGCCGGAAAGATCCCGCGGTCGATGGGCGAAGGCAGGGTCTCGACAATCGAATCGAGCACGGAGGCCGGACCGATACCATGGAGGGAGGAGCTCAGGGTCACCGGGAACAGCTTCCGATCTCTGACCGCCTGGCGGAGGCCGTTCTTCAGCTCGTCGGCAGAAAGCTCGCCAGCTTCGAAGAACTTCTCGAGCAGGGCGTCGTCGGTCTCGGCGACCGCTTCCACCAGGGCGTTCTTCCATTCATCGACCTCGTCCTGAGCGGCCTCGGGAATCTCAGCTGGCGTTCCCTTGCCGTTGCCGTCCTTGGCGAACAGGGTGGCCGTGTCGGTCAGCAAGTCGACCACCCCTTCGAAATCCTCTGAGACGCCGATCGGTACCTGAATCGGCACTACTTCTCGGCCAAACACCTTCCTTATCTGCTCAACAGCGCTCTTCAACTCGGCGCGCTCTCGATCCATCTTGGTGAGATGGATCATCACCGGCTGGCCAATCTCGGCGGCGAACTCCCACACCTTCTCGGTCGTCACTTCGACGCCCGACGCCGCATTGATGCAGAGCAGCGCGGCATCGGCAGCGCGCATCGCGCCGCGTGTCTCATCGAAGAAGATGCCGTATCCGGGACAGTCGAGAAGATTGATCTTGTGCTGCTGCCAAGGTGTGAAACAGACGGCCAGGCCGATGGAGATGCCGCGGTCGATCTCTTCGGAATCGAAATCGGTGATCGTGTTCCCGTCCTCGACCTTGTTGAGTCGATTGACGACACCACCTGCGAAGAGCAGGGCGCTGGCCAGAGTCGTTTTACCGGTGTCGCTGTGGCCGGTAAGAGCGACGTTTCTGATCATGTCTGGGCTGTCGACCTGCATGCTTTGAACCTCCTATCGAGCCAACAAAATGAGCCGTAACTATAGCACAGCATGAATCGTCCCGAGACTCCGATGAAATTCGTCTAAACTACTGAAAAGAAGAGCTTTAAAGGCTATTGCTTTGTAGCGCGACGGCCTTCCGACGGAGTGCTCATACGACCCCTTCGAAGACGGAACTGCCATCCGCTTCGAACGTTCCTCAGTCCAGTGCATCGACGGCACTGATCACATCGGTGGGGGCCGTGAGGGAGACCGTTCCAAAGGCTTCGAGTTGTGGCTGCAGTGCTTCGGCGGGACCCACGGCCACGATCGACAGCCGGGTGGGTTGGAGATGTCGCTGGGCCAGTTCTTGGAGGGTCTGCGGGTCGACGGCGCGAATGACGTCGAGCTGCTGATCGAAATAGTCGTCGGGTAGATTCGCGACTCCGAGATCGGCCAGCCGACTGGCCAGC
>JARFQS010000602.1 GCA_029287645.1 Thermoanaerobaculia bacterium
GCGTGAGGACCCGCTCCGAAGAAGAAGGCCAGGACGGACTCGCGAAGAAACCCGAAGGCCCGGCTCGTCAGGATCCCGAGCGCCACGCGGCTCGCATTCCCAGACGAGGTCACTGGGGCGGATGGGGAGCGATCTCCACTCTGCTCCTGCAATACGCTCGCCTCCTCGGTCACACTACGAACATCGAGTCTGTTCTGCGGCTCGAATCCCCCGGTCATATCACCATCCAGTCCACCTGATTCTACGTTTCCGACCGCTCCCTACAAGTGCCGACTTCCGACAGGGTGACCAACAGCCGAAAATCTGTTAGATAATTCGTAGAGAAATGGACCGGCCACGACCCGAGGGTGCCGTGGTTTTCTCGGACTCGAATCGACTTCTCTCGCCATGCCCATCTACGAGTTCTACTGCAGTCACTGTCACACACTCTTCAATTTCTTCGCATCGACGATCGACACCCAGAGTCGCCCCTCATGTCCGCGGTGTGACAGGCCCGATCTGGAGCCCCGGCCGTCCCGCTTCGCGATGCTGAAGCACAGCGGCGAAGAGGAGCCCGATCCGTTCGGAGACCTCGACGACGAGCGGCTGGCTGGGGTCATGAGCTCCATGATGGAAGAGATGAGTCAGATCGGCGACGATGAAGATCCACGCAAACTGGCGGGTCTGTTTCGGCGCTTCAGCGAGTCTGCCGGGCTCGAGCCGGGTCCACGGATGGAAGAGATGATGGCCAGAATGGAGGCCGGCGAGGATCTCGACCAATTGGAGGAGGAGCTGGAGGGCGACTTCGAAGGCGACGAGTCTCTCGAGGAGTTCTTTCGCTTTCGCAAGACGAGTCGCCGAGTCGCACGCCGTCCCAGAGTCGACGACACTCTCTATTTCTTGTGATTCCGGTGGTCCGAGACTCGGCAACCTCCTGCTATCCTCGCCAAGTCATGAAGGAGCAGATACAGACTTTGGGCACGGCCCTCGAGAATCTCGGACCCGGTTCGCTGGCCGTCGTCACCGGAGCCGGCATCAGCCAGGCCAGCGGGATACCGACGTTCCGGGGCACGGATCCCGAGGCCATCTGGCGGCAGAGCGATGTGGCTCTCGCTACCTTCGAGTACTTTCGCCGCGACCCCGTCGGTCAGTGGCAGTGGTACCTACAGCGATTCGAGGCCGTGGCCGCCGCCAAGCCCAACCCCGCTCACACCGCGCTGGTGCAGTTGGAAAACTGGCACACGCTCCGGGGCGGGACGTTCAACCTCGTCACGCAGAACATCGACACGCTTCACGAAGCGGCAGGCACCCGCAGCATGATCAAGATCCACGGCACATCGGATCGTGTCCGGTGCTCTCAGGTCGGCTGTAGCAGAGGCTCTCCTGGAGGCTCACTGGTTGCGGCAGAGGTCCGATTCGACGACTTCATCGCAGCCCCCACCGAGCAGAATCTCCCGAGATGCCCCGAGTGCGGATCGATCCTTCGCGCTCATGTTCTGTTCTTCGACGAGTACTACGGTGAACATCAGGATTACCGTTTTGCAGAGGCCGAGGAGATAGCCCAGTCGGCCGACCTGATGATCTTCATCGGCACCTCGTTCTCTGTGGGCATCACGGATATCTTCCTGCGCGCCGGAATTCTCAAACGCATCCCTGTCTTCTCGATCGATCCAGGAGGCGAGCGCTCTTCTCCATGGCCGGATCTGACCGTCTTGCCATCCGCCGCCGAGGAGCTGCTACCTGAGATCTGTCGTCATCTCGAAACTCATCAGAGCCCGAGTCCCACTGCAGATTCTCCACATTGAACCCGAGCCGCGACCCGAGCTCGTCGAATACAAACTTCGAACTTTGACTTCCCAGCCGACATCTCTGTCTCGACGGTTGTCGAACGGCATCTGGCCTGACTTGGCCGAGCAGATGGCGGCTGCGCTGCCGAAGTACGCCAAACCGACCCCGGAACGGCAGATCTTCGTCAACCGGGCGTTGCGGATGGAGAGCATCCGATTCGTCGGCTTCGACCTCGACTGGACTCTCGCCGACTATCGCCGTCTTCCGCTAGAGGAGCTCACTTTCGAGCTCGCCATGAATCGACTCATCCAAGAGAACGGCTACCCGGAAACCATCCGGGCTTGCCAGTTCAGACCGGACTTTCCGCGACGCGGGTTGCTCATCGACAAGGACTCCGGAACCGTGCTGCGGATGAGTCGGCATCGATTCGTCAATCTGGCCTATCAGGGGAGAGAGCGCCTGGACCGACACCAGCTCATGCAGCTGTACCGCTACGAGCCGATACAGCCGTCCAGCGACCGCTTCTACCACGTCGACAGCCTTTTCGAGCTGCCGGAAGCCAACCTCTATGCCGAGCTGATCGAGCTCACCAAGCAAGGTCGGGACTCGGGCCTTCCGGCACCTCGGACGATCTTCAACGATCTTCGTAGAGCGATCGACTGGGTCCATGCCCACGGGGCTCTCAAGAAGCGAGTCGTCGCGGACCTGCCCCGATACCTCGACCGGGATCCCGAGCTGGGCCTGGCGCTGGCACGCTTGGCACTCGGCGGCCGGAGGCTGTTCCTGCTCACCAACTCGGATTGGGACTACGCCTCGGCGATCTCGTCCTACCTGCTCGACGGCCTGCTACCAGGCCTGGAAAGTTGGAAGGAGTTGTTCGATCTGGTCGTGGTGGGGGCAGGCAAACCGGACTTCTTCAGCCAAAAGCGACCGTTCCTCGAGCTCTCGGAAACGGGTGACACCCTGGCTGAGACCGAAACCCCTGAATGGCTGGGCACCTATCAGGGCGGATGTCTCGAAGGACTGATGGAGTTGATCGATGGTCCAGGAGAGAGCGTCCTCTACGTCGGTGACCACATCTACGGGGACATCGTCACCTCGAAGCCTGTCTCTTATACACATCTGACGCTGCCGACGAATCGAGTCGCGGGGGGGGGGGGGGGGTGGGGGGGGGGGGGAGCGTGGGGGGGGGGGGGGGGGGGGGGGGGGGGGGG
>JARFQS010000613.1 GCA_029287645.1 Thermoanaerobaculia bacterium
GTCATTGTCTCGTGGGCTCGGAGATGTGTATAAGAGACAGGCCTGGTCAAGCTGATCGAGCCCCTCATGATCGTCGTACTGGGTGGGATCATCGGCGTCATCGTCGCCGCCATGTACCTGCCTCTCTACACGATTCTGGGTCAGATCTGAGCGGCACGACGCTCGAGAGCCAGCAGACTTCCAATGAACCTCCCTCGGGTTCCGGCCGACCAGGTCGGAACCCGAGCGTGTCTTGGATCGATTCGAGCTAGAATCGACCGCGGACGCGGCTCGGTATCGGCAATGTCGGCACTACTCTGATGACCCATCTGGCCAGTTCGGGGCAGCCCGGACCCAAGACTCCTGAAGACCTGGTGGCGCTCGACCGTCAGTTGCGGTGGATGATCGGTATCCGCCTGGTGGTGATCACCAGCGTGGTCCTACCCTACTTTCTGCTGCAACTCGCCTCCGCCGAAGAGAGCCGGGAGTTCTCGTTTCTCTATCTCCTCGCCGGCCTCACCTACGGGGCCAGCCTGATCTACATCGCCCTTCTGAAGCTGCTCCACGGTCACTGGAGAGCCCAGGCACTCATCCAGTTTGTCGGGGACCTGCTGCTCATCACCGGCATGGTGTACTACTTCGGTGGCGTTGCCAGCCCCTTCTCGATTCTCTACTTCATCATCATCATTGTCGCTTCGGCTCTTTTTCAACGCGCCACCGGCTTCGCAGTTGCATCGCTCGCCAGCCTCCTCTACTCCACGACCGTCGTCGCCCTCTACTTCGGCTGGATACCACCCTCTGCGGAAGCCGCAGCCAGGGCCCTTCCGATCCTTGTCGATCCAGCCTCCATGGCCGCGCAGGAGCAGCTCGGACAGGCCTCTGGCCTGCCGGCCTGGCGATTGTTCTACAACCTCGTCACCCACATCTTCGGCTTCTACACCGTCGCCTACCTGACCACGCGCCTGGCGCAGAATATCTCCAGAGCCGAGCGCGAGCTGCAAGAGAAACAACTGGACCTGGCCGACCTCCAGGTCATCCACCGGGACATCGTAGAGTCCGTGCCCAGCGGTCTGATCACCTGCGATCTCGACGGCATGGTCACCAGCGTCAACCTCGCTGCTGAAGACATTCTCGGCAAGGACCGTGAGACTCTGCTCGGCAAACCCGTGACGACAGCTCGACTCTTCACGGATGAGGAATGGGCCGAGATCAAGAGCCACACCAGCCCCGACCGCCGTTACCGACCCGAGGTCACCTACCAGAGAGGCGACTCCGAACGCCACATCGGCTACTCGGTCACCCTGCTGGCAGATGCCGAGGGCATCCGAACCGGCTTCATCCTCATCTTTCAGGATCTCTCGGAATGGCGAAAGCTCCAGGACGAGCTACAGCTCAGAGAGCGACTCGCCGCGGTCGGCGAGCTGGCATCGGGCATCGCCCACGAGGTGGGCAACCCGTTGGCCGCCATTTCCGGCTCCGTTCAGATGCTCACAACCGCCCTCGAAGACGATTCTGCGCACCGCCGATTGCTGGACATCATCCTGAAGGAATCTCAGAGGCTGGACCGCACTATCAAGAGCTTCCTACAGTTCGCCCGGCCCAAAGAGCGCTCCAGCGTGCGCTTCGATATCGCTCGTCTCTTGAACGAGAACGTACAGCTGCTGATCAACAGCCCCGAGGTTTCAGAGAAGCACCTCCTCGAGCTGGTCGTCGATCCTCCCTCGGTGACGCTGATCGCGGACCCAGACCAGATCAGTCAGATATTCTGGAACCTGGCGCGCAACTCCCTTCGGGCCATGCCAGCCGGGGGTACTCTGAAGGTCGAGGGCCACGTGGAAGACGACGACTACTGCATCCGGTTCACCGATGATGGTCGCGGCATGGACCTCGAAGAACGTGGGAAGATGTTCCATCCGTTCCGGTCGTTCTTCGACGGAGGCTCGGGCATCGGGATGGCTATCGTCTATCGGATCGTCGAAGAACACGGTGGTCGACTGAGTGTCGACAGCCAACCCGGCAAGGGCACTGTCATCACGGTGGCGCTGCCTCTCAGTCCCGGTGAGCCGGCTCCCACGGAAGAGGAGGCTTGACCCTTGACAGCTCGGATTCTGGTTGTAGACGACGAGCAGAGCATGTTGGACTTCCTGCGGTTGCTGCTGGAGGAGATCGGCTATCAGGTCTCGACAGCCAGCTCCGTCGAAGAAGGTCGCACGGAGATCCGAGAGAGCAGTTTCGATCTGGTCCTGTGCGACATCATCATGCCCGACGGCAACGGCCTCGATCTCCTACGCGAGATCAAGCAGCAGGACTCCCGCGTCTCGGTCATCATGATGACCGCATACACCTCCACCAAGACCGCGATCGAAGCCATGCGGCGGGGAGCCTACGACTACGTCTCGAAGCCCTTCGACGTCGAGGAGCTCAAGGTCGTTATCCAAAAGGCCCTGGAAAAGGCCGAGTTGGTCGACGAGAACTTCTACCTGCGGCGGGAGCTGGAGGAGAAGTACAGATTCTCGAACATCATCGGCCGCAGCCGTCCGATGCAGGAAATCTTCGAGCTGATCGAGAGGGTCTCACGC
>JARFQS010000014.1 GCA_029287645.1 Thermoanaerobaculia bacterium
GTGTACGACAATCTTCTCGAGGCTGTAGTCGATAGCGGCCATCAGCAGGACCTCGGCCTTGCCACGGGCGAATCGATAGTCCGGATCCGACCACACGTCGAACAACCTACCCCTCGGCTGGGTCAGCACGAAACCACCGTAGGTGGCCCGCATCATCCCCGGACCCACCACCTGATCCGCTGGATTCGTGGCATAGAACGCCATGTCCGACTCCTGATCGTGCTCGCCCAGCCAGGTCATCGCAAAGGGGTATCGCTGATTCTCGGGATCGCGATCGAAAACGACCACAACGGACCCAGCCTCGCCTGGAACCCTCCCCTTCTCTTCGACATAGATCCGGTCTTCGTGGACGTTACGAAGCGTTTCCCGAATGTCGATGCCGTCCAGCAGGCTACAGGTGAAGGGTTCGGTCCTCTTCCGCTCTGCCGATAGCACCGAAAGGGCCTTCTTCTGGAGAAACCGTCCGTAGTCCTCGACCACCAGGTCCTCCGGTGGGTACGAACAGATGCCCGACGAGTCGAAGGCCCTAAGCCAGTCCTCGGGACTCTCGGGATGGGGGTGCTCGCGCACAGGGATGGCAACCGGTCGTTGCTTGGTGCGAAAGAAGCGGCGACGAAAGCGGATCTTCCGCGTGCCCAAGTCCAGCTCGTCGCCATCGATGGAAGCGGTCTCTATCTCCGCATGAGCTTCCTGCCAGGGGTAGGCCCGCGCTACTTCGAAGACCTCCCATGCCAGATTATCGTCACCCACACCCCGCGCCGCGATCACCCACTCGTACAGGCCCGGAATCAGGTTGCCCTGCACCCTGGCGCATCGGCGCGAGAAGTCGAAGAACATCCTCCGCTGCCAGGAGGCCAGTGTCTCACCCGTCTGCTCGTGGTAGGAGCCCGCTGCAACCTTCCAGACCACACCTCCGAGACGTGCCCTGTCCGGAGCCCGCTGGCCGCCTGGACCCTCGCGGGTCCCATGGACGCTGGCGAAGTCCACGAGCTTCTCCTCCCGATCGCTATCTTCAATGCCCCGCTGTCCCTGGATCACACGCAGTCCGAAGCGAACGATGGACTGGCGACGCGAGAGCGTCGAGCCCAGATCCGTTTCGTTCGGAATGTCTCCATCTCGGACGGTCTCCCAGATCGCGTGGAGCAACGGAGCCTCCGGAAGCAAGGCAGTGAGGCTGTCTGGGGCCAGGTGACGTACCGTCACCCGACTTCGACGCGTCCGAGCGAAGGGATGTGCCAGAGCTCCCTCGAGCCGAGAACGCACGCCGTTCACGTGTGCTGCTCCGACGAGCCCCAGGATCGGACCGGGCATCTCGTTTCTGGCCTGACGCAGATGGAAGGCCATTCCTGTCTCGCGGCGACTGTCGGACTCGGCTCCCGTTTCGAGGCCGAGGCCGAGGCTCTCCATGTACTCGCCGGCTCCCATCTGCCAGAGGGCATACGGGTCGGGAACGCGGTCTCCGTGACGCTCCTCATAGGGTAGATCGGGGTCGATACAGAAAAAGGGCCTGTCGCGATCGAGCGCCCAGCGGATGGCCTCCACCAGTGGGTCACCGGGCGCTACGACCCAGACCAGGGCCGGCTCTCCCCGTTCTTCCGAGATCACCAGGGAGATTCGGGGCAGTCGCCCCACGACCTTGGCAGCTGCATCCCGAAGGGTCGTGGGCAATTCGACTGCCACCGCCGCCGGATCCAGCGCATCGAGCACCGCACGGGCCACGCAGGCCAGCTCGACGCGCTCATGAACGACTGGCAGGAGGCGAATGCCGCCACCTGCATCCGGGGCCAGCCGATCCAGATCGACGCCAGCACCGACCGGCGGGATCACGAGAGCTCGAACTCCTCCAATTGATCGTCTCCGACCGACAGCCTCAGAGCCATATCCACCGCATCGGGAGCACTCTCGGCTTCTCCCCTCTTGAGGACCTTCATGGCGTAGCGCACCAGATTGATCCCATCCCTCACCGTGTACCGGAGATCTCGATCATGTGCGGCTCGGAGAAACGAGAGGACGTACTCCACCACCTCATCATCGGCGAAGGGCACCTGGGCTTGCAGGATCTCCCGTTCTTCATTCTCCTCGGGAAAGTCGACGTAGATTTGCGGCATCAGCCGGGAGTGAATGTACTCCGGCAGCTCGTAGGTCGAAGCATCCTCGTTCATGGTGGTCACGAAGCGAAACTCTTCATGTGCAGGAATGCGGATTCCTGCCACCAGGCTCTCCACGTAGCGTCTGTGATCGAGAAGCGGAGCCAGAGAAGCCCAGGATTTCTCGCTCATGCGATTGCCTTCGTCGAGGATCAGCGCACCCCCGCGGACCATGGCGTTGACCAGCGGCGAAGCCATGTACCTCACGCCGCCGCCTGGAGCCAGCACCGGAGAAACGATGAGGTCCTCGGGCCGGGTGTCCATGGTCGCCTGCGCGATGTAGATGTCGAGATCCAGCTCGCGAGCTGCGGCGCAGGCGAGGGTCGTCTTTCCCACGCCCGGCTTGCCCAGAAGCCGGGGATTCAACGGTAGATCGGCCGACTCGACCCGGGACCATGCCGCGAGCAGCTGCATCAGAACCTCGCGCTGTCCAATCCAGGGTGGTAGCCGCTCCACGGGTGAGCCCAGGTAGAGCTCCACTCCATCGATCGTCACGCTTGCAGAGTCAGTCACGTCTCGGGTCGCCTTTCTGAATGCGGCACTGTCTCGACTCACCGGTATCGAAGATCAGACCTCGATATTGAAGATGGCGTCCCTCGCGGTGCCGCCATGGGTCTGGAACGGAACTCCGAGTAGGCGCGGCTCGCCGAACTCGATGTGGTAGTCCAGGTTCAAAAGTGTGTCGGGCTTCTCCACCTCGGTGGCGATCAGAGCATAGTGTGCCAGCTTCTGGGCGTCTTGTTGGCCGTAACAGCCACCGAGAAGACCCTCGCCCAGCTTCTCGCGCAGCTCGGGAAGCGCCCGAGTGTAGTCCCGTACCAGGCGAGTTACCGACTCGAGGGGTGCCTGGAAAGCCGGCACGGCGAAGGTGCCCTCGCCACCCTCCGCGGCTGCATGCTCACTCCCCAGAAAGGATTGGAGAAGTCCTGTGAAACCTCCTCCACTCGCCTGACGTCGAGTGATGCTGATTCGCGCCGGCAGCAGCCAGAAGGGACGATACTCCTGCACCTGAATGTGCGGCGCGGAGACGAAGGCTGTCTCGACAAGATCGAGGCTCCAGTCGGACGGGTCCAGCCGATATCCGTTTCGGCATGCCGTGCAGTAGTAGACGACGTCTTCGCCGCGGGCTCTGACGCCTGCTCCGCATGTCGGACAATCGAGCGGCACCAGCTTGAACTCGAAAGCCGTCGTCACGGCCTGATCCCCGGCAGCCGGCCCTGCATGAGGTCGCGCAGAATCTGCTCTTGCGTATCACCATCCGTCAGCGTGCTCCAGGCCTCACCTAGATTCAACTCCGGATCGACACCGGTACCCTCGACCACGACCCCGCCATGTCGAAAGTGTCGCCAACCCCAGGCCAGGGCGAGAACCGTGGCAGCCCCGATCACCAGCATTCCCGGCGGGCTGCCACCCACCAACTGCAGGGCCGTCGTTCCGAAGAACAGTGCGAGAGCCTGCGACCCGACGAGCATGGCGGCGCGGTAGAAGTCGTTCCCAGGCGACTTGCCGTAGGCCAGGGTGCCGTCCTCGGCATCCACCAGGAGTTGATAGGAACGATCTCTGAAGCGATACCGCACGATCCAGAGCGGATAGTAGATGACACTGAGGCGTTCCCGAAGAGTCTCGAGGAAGCGGAACCTCACCTTCTCGAGACCACCTGAGGGATCCGACTGCAGCTTGAACTGCTCGATAGCCGCCTTCTTGACGACCGTCTCCGAACCCGTTGGTGGAAAGACCATCCCGTGACGTTCGAGGGCAAACCGGTCGTAAGGCACCAGTTGGTCACCCCGAAGGTCGATTCGCTGGATACCCCACTCGGCCACGTTGAGGGCCGGGAAGGTCGCATCGTAGCTTCTGGCCACCGACCTTTCCACGTCGATCTCTTCGACTTCGACCCGGCGACGGCTTCCGGAACCCCTCGACCGCCGGCGCTCCTCCGTGCCGAGAGCGAAGCCGACACAGTCGGCCTCCACACGATAGAAAGGGAGAAAGCAGAGGATGGTCTCGCCAATCTCGGCTTCGCGGCGCAGCCTCGAGTCCTTGCTCCATCCCTTGGAGAGCCATCTCCTGCCTGTTTCTCGGGCCTTCTCGAGATCGAGACGGGGCTTGACCACCCAGCGCCGCACACCCACTTCCGGGGTAGCGAGAAGTGATTTGTCGCAGTAGGGGCAAGTGACGACCCGTAAGCCTGTTACCACCTCCAGAGCTCCACCGCAGCTCGGACAGCTCAGGCCTTCGACACGGCCTCGGTGCCCGACCTCGACCTCCTGATCCGGTGTCGGTGCGGGGCCCGCGGAATCACCGGACTGGCTCATACCTTGCGCGCCACCCAGTAGGCCAGGAGTAGCAGAGGCAGGGCGGTGATTACGTAGGCTACGAACTTGACGGCCGGATTGCTGATCGCCAATCCCTCGACCGTGAACAGCAGCAGTCCCAGTCCGGCGACCAGGTAGTACGGACTCTCGGCCTTCTCCGGGAAGACGGCCGCAACGACGGCGCCCGTGGAAGCATCGACAAACACCTGGTAGGTCTCGCCCTTGAAGCGGTATCGGCATCTCCACAAGGGCAGGCGCACGAGCGCGGTCTCGGTCGGACGGGGGTGACCCCGCTGCTCGAGCCAACCAAGTGCCGTCTCCAACGGAACGGTCTTTGGAATGGACTCGACCCCCTCCTCTTCGGATCGAAAGGGCTCGAGCTTGCCGGCCGGCAGCTTCAAGTCGGCCAACTGCGGGATCATGGTCGCGGCCGCCGGCTCGATGGACACCTCTTCCCCTTTCGCCGCCCGGACCCGGAAGAGCCACACCGGGAAGGAGAGCGGCTCCACTCCCTCGATCACGCTCTTGCTGTCCAGATCCTTGACCGTGTCGTTGCCGGCCATCCATCGACGACAGGCAGCCTTCGCCTCGTCCTCGCCCAGAAGACGCGGCAATCTGAAGTGGCTCACCACCCCTGATTGGTCGACAAACAGGGTCGCGTCGCAGAAGCGGCAGATCAGGAAGCGCTGACCCGACTCCAGGGCGCCTTCACCACCACACTGTGTGCAGACGAAACGACCGTCTTTCACTTCGGGCGGCATACACCACCGTCGCGGATCGATCGGGAGAGGTCGGTCACAGTCTCAATCGGAGTGCTTCCGTGGCATCACTCGGCGACTTTGGTGCCACAGTCGGGGCAGAATCGGGCACCCTCTGGAAGCTTGCCGCCACAGGAGTGACAGAAGGCCGCAGCCGCCGCAGCTGCTCCCGCAGCTTCGGGAGTCGCATTCTTCTCGGTCACCTGGGGTTTTCCCTCGGCAGGCGCATCACCGGATGCGGCCTGGCCGCCACCGGAATCGGTCATCGCCTCTTTCATCATCTGAGGCAGCATCATGCCCATCCCCGCACCCATACCCACTCCGAGGCCGGCTCCGACTCCGCTGCCCGTCTCGCCACCCGACTGCTGCGCCGCGTCGCCCATCGCCTGAGCGGCCTTGAACTTGAGGTAGGCGTTCATGTCGCCCACCGCCGCCATGCCGGCACGCTCATCGATGAGCTTCTGCACCTCGGTCGGCGGAGTGATCGCTCCGAGATAGAGGTCCACCAGCTCGATGCCGTACTTCGAGAAGTCATCAGCGACCCGCGCTTTGAGGGCCATCGCGAGCTCGTCGTAGACCTTGGGCAGATCGAAGATCGACTGCAGGTTCTCGCCCATGACGTCCGTCAAGCGGGCCACAATGACGTCTTTGAAGTAGGACTCCACGCCATCGGTCGTATAGACGCCCATCGTGCCGACGACCTCATTGACGAAGACCTGGGAGTTCGTGATGCGGACGGCAAACTTGCCGAAGGCCCGCAACCGAACCATCGCCAGCTCGCTGTCCCGGTAGACGACCGGCTCTTTCGTACCCCATTTGAGATCCAGAAACGTCTTGGTCGAGACGAAGACGACCGCCGCCTGAAAGGGCGATTTGCCTTCGAAAGGTACCCCCAGAAGCTCAGTGAGAAACGGTAGATTCTGCGTCGCCAGAGTGTGACGGCCAGGGCCGAAGGTATCGAGAGCCCTGCCATCGCGGAAGAAGACCGCCTCCTGGCTCTCCTCGACGACCAACTGGCTGCCCAACTTGATGGCTTCGGTCCCCTGCCTGGGAACTCTGGCCACCATCGTCTGACCGGTTGGATCTACGTACTGAATGACCTTCATCGTCAGTCCTCCTGAAATCGCCAGGCGCTAGCCAGCTGTTGTCTGCACCACTCTATTGACGGCTGTTTCTCTTGAAGCCCACTTCTCTTCCAACTCCTGGAGTCGCTCGAGCGCTGCCTCCAGGGCTGGCAGTGGATCGGCTTCGCCTGGTTGAGGTATGGCCGCCAGCGAATCGGCAAGCACCGAGAGGTCCTCCAGCACACCGAGATCGAATTGGTAAAGCTCCTCCAGTGCCGCCTCATCGACCTTGATCACGTCGAAAAAGCCCGTGGCTCCGTAGTCGCAATAGCGAATAGCCCCGGCCACACCATCCATTCGCCGGTCGAGACGGTCGAAGAGATGAAGGACACCGATCTTACCCGCGTCGGTGTAGCGCTCAGCAGTCTTGCGAAGCTCTGCCTTGAGCCTCGTCATCTCGCTGGCGAGGTACTCCCGCTGCAGCTTGTCGACGTCTCTGCGGAGCTCCCGATCCTGGAAACCTCGGAAACCGGGAATCTTCTCGCCCAGTTTTTCCAGCCAATTTCGTTGGGCTTTCGCCTCGTCGAAGCCTCGTTCCATGGCGTACCCTCCAAATAGGGTCAGAATTCGCCCGCAGTCTACCAGAGGCTCGCAATGCAGCAGGAAGTAAGAGCTCGGGGGTTTCTACGCCCCCGAATCTCCCTTGCCAGGTGTCTCCATACGGCCGCCCGCTCGAGTCGCCAGACCTACGATCCAGATGGAAAGCACCGCCAGGGCCCCTGCCCCGGCGTTCATGGCCACGTCTCTGAGATCGTAGAACCGGTTGGGCAGGATCTCCTGAATCCCCTCGTCGATCCACCCTGCGGCGCCTGTGATCAGGAAGGCGAGGACCGCCGGCCAGAGGTTGCGACCGCCTCCCGATGGCTCCGCTGAGCCAAGGCTCGTCGCCTTCTGCCTTTCGAGAAGGGCCATGTACACCAATCCACCGACGATGCCGTACTGCAGAAAGTGCAGCCTCTCCTCGGGAAGCTCGAAGCGGGACAGTAGGACCACATAGCCCAGAGCAATGCCGGCCAGAGCCATCCACACCCTCCAGCCAGGCCGTTTGCGGAGAAGAGCGAGACCCAACAGGGCCGCTGCCAGGAGGAAAGACCCGCCCACAGCCAGACGCAGCAGGTTGGCTGCCCGCAGCCACTCGGTGAGCGGGCGGACAATATAGAGAGATGAATAAATGAGCAGCAGGCAGCTGCCAGCCATGACCCACAGTCGTCGTTCACGTGCGGAGGTGAAGCCCATTTCACCTGGAGACGATCCACCCGGAAGTCTGGAGTCGTCGAGAGTGACAACTGAGTACTCGGCTGCGCTGCCTGCTGCTCTCGAAACGCCTGATGTTCCCTGTCTTCCCCTCTAGTCCATTTGCTTTCGCAGCACCGTAGGAATGTCGAAATCGTCGACGTTCGACCAGTTCGGCCCGTAGCCGTTGGGGTCGTCCTGCTGGGTCTGCGCGATCACTTTGCGATAGAACGGAATGTCCTCTTCCTTTTCCTCGGCTTGTACCTCGGGCTCCGCCTGCAGCTCAGGTGCAGTCGGCTCAGGAGCGTAGACCGGCTCTTCACGCTCGGCAGTCGGCAGAAACGGCTGGCTGAAGACGGGAGCATGAGCCGCCTGGAAGCCGGTAGCGATCACCGTGACCTTCATCTCCTCCTCCATCGTCTCGTCGATGACCAGGCCGGAGATGATGTTGGCCGCCGAATCCACGGCATCTGCGATGACCTTGGCCGCCTCGTCCACCTCGTGGAGAGTCAGATCCGGGCCACCCGAGATGTTGATCAGCACACCCTTTGCGCCTTCCACCGAGGTCTCCTCCAACAGAGGAGAGGAAATGGCGCGCTGCGCCGCCTCGATCGCCCGGCTCTCGCCCTTGGCCACACCCGTGCCCATCAGAGCCATGCCCATGCCCGTCATGATAGTCTTGACGTCGGCGAAATCCACATTCACCTCACCAGGTACGGTGATCAGATCCGAGATGCCCTGCACGGCCTGGCGAAGGACGTCGTCGGCAATCCGAAAGGCCTCGTTCAGCGGCGTTCCCCGCTCGACGAAGTTCAGCAGTCTCTCGTTGGGAATGGTGATCAGGGTGTCGACCGCACCCCGCAGCTCTTCGATACCCCGCTCCGCCAGCTCCATACGCCGACGGCCCTCGAAGGTGAAGGGTTTGGTCACCACGGCGACTGTCAGTGCCCCGAGCTCCGAAGCCAGGGACGCCACGATCGGAATCGCTCCGGTGCCGGTCCCACCGCCCATTCCAGCAGTGAGAAACACCATGTCGGAGCCATCCAGCAGCTCCAGGATCCGCTCGGTGTCCTCGAGCGCCGACTTGCGACCCACCTCGGGATCGCCACCAGCACCGAGGCCCCTGGTCAGGGTGGGGCCCAGCTGGAGCTTGACCGGTGCGCTGCATCCCCGCAGGGCCTGCATGTCGGTGTTGCCGGCAATGAAGTTGATGCCCCGCATCTGGCAGTCAATCATGCGGTTGACGGCGTTGCCCCCACCACCACCGACACCGACGACGGTGATCTTGGCGGTCGTTCCTTCAGCCTCATCCAGGGTGATGGGGAGACTGCCTTCCATCTCGTGATCGTCAAATAGAATCATCTTTCTGTTCTCCTTCCGGGTGGTCCTACTTCCTACAGCAAATCCGAGAACATGCCGCGGAGACTGGTCACGACTCCACGCACGCTGAAACCTGTGTTGACTGTCTTGCGATGTCTGTCTTCCGAGCTCCGGCCGTAGAGCAGGAGTCCTGATGCGGCCGTCCATGTCGGCGAGCTGATGACGTCCACCAGGCCCCCCAGACCCTGCGGCAGGCCGTAGCGAACCGTACAGTTGAAGACCTGCTCCGCCAGCTCGAGATAACCGTCGAGCTGCGCCCCACCGCCGGTCAGTACCAGACCGCCCCGCAAGGCCTCATCGAACCCGTACTTGGCGAGGTCCTCTCGCACCAGGGTCAGCATCTCCTCCGCCCGAGGTTGCAGGATCCCGCACAGCTCTTTCTTGGGCACCACCCTGGCAGGGCCGCCCGCCACTGTGGGTACCGAGATGCCTTCTTCCTCACCCACCATGCCGGTCAGGCAACATCCGTGCTTGACCTTGATCTGCTCGGCCTCCGCGAAAGGTGTGCGCAGAACCATGGCGAGGTCGTTGGTGAAGTGCCCGGCACCGACCGGCAGGACGGCGCTGTGCTGCACCTCTCCATCGCCGAAGACCGCATACTCGGTGGTTCCACTGCCGATATCCAGCAACAGGGCTCCGAGCTCACGCTCGTCGTGTGTCAGGACCGCCTCGGCCGTGGCCAGGGGCTCGAAGATCAGCTCGATGACCTCGATCCCCGCCCGATTGATGCAAGTCAGGAGGGTCTTGCGTCGGGTTATGTTGCCGGTCACCAGGTGAACGGCGACCTCGAGACGGCTTCCCAGCATCCCCAGGGGATCGGAGATGCCACCCTGCTCGTCGACGATGAAGTCCTGGGGAATGGCGTGCAGGATCTCCCGATCCGAGGGCAGGGCCGCCGACTGTGCCGCCTCGAGAACCCGGTCGATATCCTGCCTGGTGATCTCGCGATCCTGGTCCTTCTTCGCCACCGACACCATGCCGCGAGAATTGATGCTCCGGATGTCGGTGCCGGCGACGCCGACGTAGGCTCGCGACACCTCGATGCCAGCCATGACCTCCGCCTCCTCGGTGGCCTGCTTGAGTGCATCGACCGTCGCTTCGACGTTGACGATGTTGCCTTTACGAGTCCCGCGGTTGAGGGCGACACCCTTGCCCACCACTTCGAGAGCTCCTCGCTCGTCTCGTTGCCCGATCAACACTCCGATCTTCGAAGAACCGATGTCGATGGCAACGATGTATGAGTCCGCCTTGGGCATAAGCCTCACCCCTCCTGACTGTGCGGGTCCACCGCGGGTTGAACAACGATTTGACGTGAAAAACGAAGGTCCACCGCCGCCACCCGATCGTACCTGCGGGTGATCTCGGGTATCACTTCCCTGAACTTCCTGACCTGCCTTCCGACGCCTCCGAGGCTCACCAGAACCGGGAATGGCAGAGCCGCAGTGAAGAGTCGGAAATCATCTCCCCCCAGGACTTCGACCTCGGATAGTCCCGACGCCCAGTCCGGCGCCACCAGCTCCAACTCAGCGGCGACCGCGAGCGCCGGTTCGACTTCCAATCTGGCGCCAGGGGCTACGCTCAGCAACAGCAGGTCGGTCTCTCGGGCCGGATCATAGAGATCGACCACCGTGCCGCTCCGGTCGACATAGAAAAGCCCCTCATCGCGCCGCAACAACACGACCGGCTGTCGCTCCTGGATCTCCACTACCAGACTGTCGGGCATCTTCTTTCGCAGATTGGCGCCTCGGATCCACCGGTTCTCGGAGAGTCGTCCCTCCACGTCGGCCAGGGAGATCCAAAGTAGATGTTGGCCCCGCAGAGGCTCGAGAGCTTCGCCGACCTCGGACGGCTGAACGCGGCTCGTTCCACTGACCACAATGTTGCTGAGAAGGAACCGGGGCGACGTTATGACCCATGCTCCTCCCGCCACTGGCAGGCCGACCAACTGCAACGCGGTCAGGAATGGACGCGCCAACATCAGCACCGGGCTGCGGCGCCGATGCGATGCGACGAATCGCCGGCGGCGGAACGGGCTCGGGCTCGAGGCCTGGATGTCGCGCGGAGTCATGCTGCAGCCTCCTCGACCAGATGCTCGGCCAGGCGGTAGATATCGCCGGCTCCAAGCGTCAGGATCACATCGCCTTCCCGGACATCTTCCGCCAGCATCGGTGGGACATCGCGCCAATCACCACACAGACGGACGTCGCGATGACCGCTTCTCTTGGCGGCGTCGATCACCAGCTCCGAGGTCACACCCGGCTCCGGCTGTTCGCGCGATGGGTAGATATCCGTCACCACAGCCTTGTCGGCTCCGAGGAGAGATCGACCGAACTCCAGAGCCAGATGGCGGGTCCGCGAGAAGAGATGGGGCTGAAACACGGCATGGATCACGGCGCCGGGAAAGGCTTGACGGGCTGCTTCCAGAGTGGCAGTGACCTCGGTCGGATGATGGGCGTAGTCGTCGATGACCTTGGCGCCACGCCAAACTCCTCGGGTTTCGAATCTCCGGTGCACGCCGGAGAATCCGGCCAGCGCCTTCGCGATACTCGTAAAGGGAATCCCCATCGCCTGCCCGACCGCAATCGCGGCCAGGGAGTTGCGGACGTTGTGCAAGCCCGGCATGGGGAGCTCCACCGAACCCAGCTCACCGCTGCGCGAATCCACGACATCGAACCGAGATCCAGAGGCCGTGCTTTCGAACTCGGTCGCTCTGAGGTCGGCCTGGGGCGACAGACCATAGGTCAAGACCCGATGCTCCCGCTTCATCTGGGGCAGGAGCTCCTGAATGTTGGCGTCGTCCAGGCAGAGAATCGCCTGGCCGAAGAACGGCACCTTCGCGGCGAATGTCACGAATGCGCTGCGGATCTCATCGAGACTCGCATAGGTGTCCAGATGGTCTTCGTCGATCGACGTCACCACGGCTACGATGGGCTGCAGCCTCAGGAAGCTCCGGTCGTACTCGTCAGCCTCGGCAACCAGGTACTCGCTCTTCCCCAGGCGAGCGCCTGTCCCCGACACCCTCAGTCGGCCACCCACGATGACCGTCGGATCCAAGCCCGCTTCTGTCATTACAGTGCCGATCAGCGAAGTCGTCGTGGTCTTGCCATGGGTCCCCGCCACCGCGATGCCGTACTTGAGGCGCATGAGCTCACCCAGCATCTCAGCTCGCCGGACCACGGTGATGTTGTTCTGTTTGGCAGCCACCACCTCTGGGTTGTCTCGTGACACCGCCGAAGAAATCACCACGAGATCGACCCTCTCGACATGCTCGGGCGAGTGTCCCTGATGGATCGTGGCCCCGAGCTTCGACAGCCGGTCGGTCGTTTCGCTCATCGATTGATCACAGCCGCTCACTTCGAGGTCGTAGTCGAGAAGCACCTCGGCGATGCCGCTCATGCCAGCACCACCGATGCCGACGAAGTGAACCGCGGCCAGATTCGTGAAGCGCCGGAACATCAGGCAGCCTCCCGTGCTTCGTGTAGGAGATCTGCTACGGACTCAGCAGCCCGGGGCCATGCAAGCTCGTGCAGTGCCTCCCCCATGGACCGCAGGCGTTGCCGGTCGTCGAGCAAGGAATCGAGTAACCGAGTCATACTGTCCACATTGGCACTCTCTGGCGGCAGAACCACGGCTCCCCCAGTGGATTCCAATCGGCGGGCGTTGGCCACCTGGTGCCCGCCGGCGAGAGCCAGTGGCACGAGCATCGCGGCTCGGCCGGCAGCACAAATCTCGGCCACCGTGATGGCACCGGCTCGAGAGATCACCAGGTCGGCAGCGGCCATTTCGCCTGCGACATCCCGCAGGAAGGTGACGACCCGAGCATCGACCTCCGCGAGCCCGCTCGCCCGATAGGAGGCTTCCGCCTCCTCCAGTAGCTTTCTACCGACTTGATGCACGACCTCGATACCGCCGAGCTTGCCTTCGAGCTGTGCGAGAGCCGCCGGAACGAGCTCATTGAGCTGGCGGGCGCCTTGACTGCCACCCAGCACCAACAGTCGAAGAGCGCCGCTTTCGGACCGCACATCACCCGTTTCGAAGAAGGCTCGTCGCACCGGTACTCCCGTGATCCTCGAGGCGCATCGCAGCTGCGACCCCACTTCCTCGTGGGCGATGGCGGCCGAAAGCGCCCATCTCGACAGCCACCGGTTTGCCGACCCAGCAGCCGCGTTGGGCTCGAGCAGAACAATGGGGCGGCCGCTCAGCGCAGCCCCGAGGACTCCTGGCACAGACACATATCCACCTGTTCCCAAGACCACGTCCGCCGCGAGATCACCGATCATCTGTCGAGCTCGCCACGCGGAGGAGCCCAGGGTGCCTAGAGCGATGGCCTTCTGGAGCGGACCACGGCCCACAACGGCCTTCGCCGGCAAGCCGTGATACGGCAGCCCGTGAGCCTCGACCAACTGTCTCTCCATGCCCGACATTCTTCCCATCCAGCTCACCTGCCAGCCTCTTCGGAGCAGCTCGTCGGCAACCGCCAGGGCGGGGAATACATGCCCTCCACTGCCGCCCCCAGCCAGGAGTGCATGCTCATTCGCCATGGTTTCCGCGCCGTTCGTAGTCCAGCTTCACGATTCACAGCTCCCAATAGCTCCCCGCGTCTCACGCATGTTGCGAAACATTCAGCAGCACCCCGGAGCCAGCCAGACAAACGACCAGGGAAGAGCCACCGTAGGAGATGAACGGCAGCGGAATGCCCTTGGTCGGCATCAGGGCGAGTGCGACACTGATGTGAATCAACGCCTGGAGCGTGATGAATCCCACCAGACCCCATGCGAGGTAGCGTCCGAAGGTATCTGGCGCCTTCAATCCGGCGCGAATACCTCTCCAAAAGAGGATGGCGAACAACAGCAGCACGCCAACCGCACCGATCAGCCCGAGCTCCTCGGAGAGGATCGAGTAGATGAAATCCGAGTGCGGATAGGGCAGAAAGTAGAGCTTCTGCAAGCTCTCGCCCAGACCGCGTCCCATCAAGCCTCCCGAGCCGACGGCGATCAGCGATTGCCGGGCCTGATACCCCGAGCGAAGGGGCTCGAGGTCAGGGTTCAGAAAGGCCATGAATCTCTGCCGTCGATAGGGCACGGAGTAGACCGCCAACCAGAGGGCCGGCAGCAGGGCCAAGGCTCCGCCTACGAAGTAGCTCCACCGCACACCGGCCAGAAACAGCATGAAGACCGTGGCTCCACACAACAGCACGGCTGTACCGAGATCGGGCTGCATCAGGATAAGGCCCGCCATCAGACCGAGAAGCAGACAGACAGGCAGGACCAGGTCGCGACTCTCGCGATCCTCATTGCGCTCGATCTGATAGGCGACGAAAGCGACCATGGCGAGCTTGGCCAGCTCCGACGGCTGAATCGATAGGCGACCGATGAAGAGCCACCGCCGGGTATTGTTGAGCTCGGGTCCGAAGAGACTCGCCACCAGCAGCACGAGAGAGCCGAGAATGATGGGGTACAGCACCTGGGGTCGGCGGAAATGTCGATAGTCGATGTGCATCAGGATCCACATCGCCACCAGGCCGATCACGGCGGCCGCACTTTGCTTGACGAGGTACATGTTCAGGCCCGCACCCTGTTCGCGGGCAAAAGCCGCGCTGGCGGAAAAGACCGCGATCAACCCCAGTCCGACCAGAAGAATGACCGTGGTGAAGAGCACCTTGTCGTAGGCGAGCTTCTTAGCCATTCAGGGCCTCCACCAGATCCTGGAAGTGGTCACCACGCTCGTTGAAGCTCCGATACTGATCGAAGCTGGCGCAGCCCGGCGAAAGCAGAACCACGTCTCCTTCGACCGCCCCTCGAGCTGCCGCTTCGACGGCCCGAGAAAGGTCGCCGGTCATCTCGCACGGCACTACGTCGGCCAGTACGTTGGCCAGCTCCTCCGCGGCTTCGCCCACCAGATATGCCCTTTTGACCTTGCGGATCGCGACCTCGGTGAGAACTGCCGCATCGCCACCCTTGTTGCGCCCCCCGAGAATCAAATGAACACTGTTTTCCGGATAACCCTCCAGCGACCGCAGCGTCGCCGCGAAATTCGTCGCTTTGGAGTCATCGACCCATGTGACGCCCGCTCGACCCGCGACCTCCTCGACTCGATGCGGCAGGCCCTGAAACAGGGCCAGTGCGGCTGGAAACGCCGAGCCATCAGCACCCATGGCCCTCGATAGCAGTGCCGCGGCCATCGCGTTCTCCAGATTGTGCTCACCTTCGAGAGCCAGGTCATCCCAGCTGAACAACGCCTTCGGTGGCTCACCGGGCGCCACCTCGACCACCGTGTCGCCATCCAGGTAGCAGCCGTCTTCGACCGATGTGGTGCGGGAGAAGAGGCGTCGTTGCGCTTCGACGTCCAGGCTGGCGACGCGGGGGTCGTCGGCATTGAGAACCGCTGAGTCCTTGGCCGTTTGGTTCCTGAAGATGGCTGCCTTGGCCTTGAAATAGGCCTCCTGTCCACGATGCCAGTCGAGGTGGTCATCGGCCAGGTTGAGGAGGCTCGCCGCCCGCGGTCGAAGGCGGTCGACACCTTCCAGTTGGAAGCTGGAGAGCTCGGTCACGAAGATTCTTCCGGCCTCACCCTCCACACAGGCGCTCAAGGGAAGCCCGATATTGCCGCAGACTTCGACATCGAACCCCGAGGCGCGAAGCAGCTCGCCTGTCAGGGCGGTCGTCGTGCTCTTGCCGTTGCTGCCCGTAATCCCCACGATGGGTCCACTGAGATACCAGGAGGCCAGCTCCACCTCGGCCAGCACGGGAAGGCCCGCCAGTCTCGCCGCTTTCAGCAGGGGCTGGCCAGGTGGCACACCCGGACTGACTACCACCGCATCGACGCCGCCCGGAATCGCTTCAGGCTCCCGACCGAGATGAAGCTCGACGCCCGGGTCGTCAGCCAGGTGTCCGAGGTTCAGCTCCTCGGCAGCACGCCGATCCACTCCCACCACCTCGACCCCTGTCGACCGCAGCAGACGAGCCGCGGCCTTCCCGGAGATTCCGAGGCCGTAGACCAGCGCGCGTGTCCAGTTGTCCGCTTCCAAGCTCACCTCTACCTCAACTTCAGCGTCGATAGACCGATCAGCGCAAAGAGGATCGACAGGATCCAGAAGCGCACGATGATTTTGGGCTCCGCCCAGCCGCTCAATTCGAAATGGTGATGCAGCGGCGCCATGCGGAAGACCCGCCGCCCTCCGGTGGCCTTGAAGAATCCGACCTGGATGATCACGGACATGGCCTCCATGACGAATAGCCCTCCGACGAGCAGCAACACCACTTCCTGCTTCGAGAGCACGGCCACCATGCCGATCGCACCGCCGATAGCCAGCGAGCCCACATCTCCCATGAAGACTTCGGCCGGATGGGAGTTGAACCAGAGGAAACCCAGACTCGAGCCCACCAGCGCACCACAGAACACTGCCACTTCACCGACACCCCGGACATACGGCACCTGGAGATATCCGGCTACGACCGAATTGCCGGCCACATAGGTGAAGATCACGTAGGTCGCCGCAGCCACGAGCGTGGCGCCGATGGCCAGACCGTCGAGACCATCGGTCAGGTTGACCGCGTTGGAAGAGCCGACGAGGACGACCGCCATGAAGGGCACGTAGAACAAGCCCAGGTTGTACACGGCTCGCTTGAAGAACGGAAATGCGATCGTGCCTTCGAATCCGTAGCTCTCAGGGAGAGACAGCACGGCAATGCCCGCCATGACGGCGACCAGAATCTGCAGAATCAGTTTCAGTCGTACCGAGAGGCCTTCGTTCTGCTGCCGCCGGATCTTCAGGTAGTCGTCCAAGAACCCGATGGCGCCGAAGCCCGTCATGACGCCGATGGCAAGCCAGATGAAGGGATTGGCCAGGTTGGCCCACAAGAGCGTCGGTACGAGTACCGAAAAGAGGATCAACAGCCCACCCATGGTCGGCGTACCCGCCTTGACCTGGTGCCGCTCGGGCCCGACGTCGCGGATGTTCTGGCCGATCGACAGCCTGCGCAGCATTCGAATGAACCGTGGACCGAGCCACATCGACAACAGGACAGCGGTCACGACCGCACCCGCCGCTCTGAAGGTGATGTACCGGAAGACATTGAAGACCGGATACTGCTCGGCCAGTGGATAGAGCAGGTGGAACAGCATCAGCTCACCACCTCGGCTGCCGCCAGCATGGCGGACACAACGACTTCCAGACCCACTCCTCGCGAGCCCTTGACCAGCAGCGTGTCACCGGGCCGCAGCTCCTCGGCCACAGCGGCCGCCGCCTGCGCACCCTGGTACCAATGACTCTCGGCGCCGGCGCTACGGGCACCCTCGACGAGCCTCCTCGCCAACGGTCCGACGCCGATGATGGGCGAAAAGCCCAGCTCGGCCGCGGCTCTTCCCGCCTCTTCATGGAACTCCCCGGCTGCCTCGCCAAGCTCCAACATGTCACCCAGAATGGCCCAGTGACGCTTTCCCGGAATCTCGAGAGCGCTGCGCAACGCCTCGTTCAGCGCCGCCGGATTGGAGTTGTAGCAGTCGTCGACGACGGTCGACCCGTCAGCGAGGCGATGTACCACTCCGCGCATGGGAGATGGCTCGACGGCCTGAACCGCCTCGGCGATGTCGACCAGCGGAATTCCGAGCGTGTTCGCGCAGGCTGCCGCGGCCAGGAAATTGTCGATGTTGTACAGGCCGTGCATCGGCAGCTCGACTTCCAGGGTCTCGTCGGCGGTGACCAGCTTGAACCGACTCCCGACCCTCCCGTTGGTGAGGCTCCCGACATCCTCGACCCGATAGTCGGCGGTCGTCTCGCGGCCGAACCAGATCACTCTGCCAGCATGCCGCCGAGCGATCTCCACAACTTGCGGGTCGTCTCGATTCGCTATGACCAGGCCGTCCTCGGCCAACCCATCGAGCAGCTCCGCCTTGGCTTCGCGGATCGCCTCCAACGATCCGAAGGCCTGCAAGTGCGCTGGGCGGACATTCGTAAAGACAGCTACGTCCGGCCTGCCCAAATCACTCACCTGCCTGAGCTCTCCCGGGGTGGACATCCCCATTTCGGCCACCATCCACTCGGTTCCCTCGGGAATGCCCAACAGCGCGACCGGAAAGCCCAGGGTGTTGTTCAGACTGCCCGGGTTGCGTGCCACCCTGAACCGCCTCGCCAACATGGCTGCCAGAATCTCCTTGGTGGTGGTCTTGCCCACCGATCCGGTGATTCCCACCAGTTTGCGTGGCTCGCGGGTCCGGACGTCCCGAGTCAGTTTGTGCAGCGCTTCGAGAGAGTCGGAGACCTGAATGGCGCCGCCGCCGACAGGAATCTCCATCGCGCGCTCGACAATCACTGCGGAGGCTCCCCTCTCGAGAGCCTGTCCGACGAACCGGTGACCATCGGTGCGCTCTCCTGCGAGGGCGAAGAACAGTTCCCCACCGGTGACCTGGCGTGAGTCGAGGGTGGCACCCCGCCATACGGCGGTGGCCGAGCCGGAGATCATCTCTCCGTCCATGATCGTGGCTGCCTCGCCCAGTAGCCCTTCAACCAAAGCGTTTCTCCAGGGCACGTCGCATCTCTTGACGATCGGAAAAGGGCAACTCCTGATCACCCTGGATCTGCACCTCTTCGTGTCCTTTGCCGGCCAGGAGGATCGCCCAGTCGGCTTCCGCTTGACCGACCGCCTTGCGAATGGCCTCCCGACGATCCGGCAGAATCCGGTAGTCGCTCGAACCGCTTTCCTTGATGCCTTCCTCGATGCTCGCGATGATCGCCAGTGGGTCTTCCCGGCGCGGATTGTCCGAAGTGATGATCGAGAAGTCGGCCAGCTCACCGGCTACTCTGCCCATCAAGACGCGCTTTCCTGTATCCCGGTCACCACCGCAACCGAAGACCAGGAGGATCTTTCGCTTCGAGAACTCCTTCAGGGATCGAAGTGCCGCCTCGAGAGCGGCATCCGTATGGGCGTAGTCGAGGAGTACGGGAAATGGCTGACCACAATCGATCGGTTCCATGCGACCCGACAGCGGAGGTCGATCGGCGATCCCCTGAACCAGTGCCTCCCTGGGTAGGTCCAGAGCTTCGCCTCCTGCCACCGCCGCCAGGAGGTTCTCGAGGTTGTAGCTACCCAACAGTGGCGATCGGATACTCAAGGTGCCACGAGGAGTCGCCAGATCGGCCCGGATCCCCTCCGAATCCAATTCGGCCTCGAGAACTCGGACATCGCCTTCCTTGCCGAAAGTGACGACTTGCGGCAGCCCGGCAATCATTCGGCGACCATAGGGATCGTCGAGGTTCGCTACGGCCCACCCCTGAGGCTTCAGCTTCTCGAAGAGCTTTCGCTTCGCGGAGAAATAGTCTTCGAAGCCATGATGAAAGTCGAAATGATCCCGCGACAGGTTGGTGAAGACGGCCAGGTCGAAGCTCAGCCCCTCGACCCTGCCCTGCTCCAGACCGTGAGAGGAGACCTCCATGCTTACCGCTTCGGCTCCCGCGGCCCGCATCTCTGCGAAAGTCCTGTAGAGATCAGCCGACTCTGGAGTCGTGCGCTCCCCCGGGTAGCTCCGATCCTGAAACTTGTACCCGAGCGTACCCATGCAACCACTCGGAATTCCAGCGGCGCTCAGAATGGAGCTCAGGAGATGCACCAGGGTGGACTTGCCATTGGTTCCAGTAACGCCGGCGATCAGCAGCTCTCGCTCCGGATGGCCGTAGATCCTGGCGGCGATCAGGGCCATCAGCCACCGCGGCTCGGCCGTAGCCAACCACAGTCCATCGAAGTTGGCGGGCGGCCCTCCAGCGGCCAGGACCGCGACCGCACCCCGCTCGAGGGCGTCGTTCACGAATGCCCGTCCGTCGAACCGCTGGCCCGTCAAGGCCACGAAGAGATCCCCCGGCTTGACCTGCCTGGAGTTGAACGTGATACCCGTCACCTCGGGATTGCCCTCCGACGACTTCTGAACGGCCATTCCGTCGATGACCTCCGCGAGTCTCATCGGCCTGAGCTCCCCGCCAACCAGAGCTCGACGCTGCCATCGGCCGTCTCGACGGGTGACCCGGGAGACGGCATCTGGCGGCTCACGAGGCCCCGCCCATGGAGATTCACCCTCAGACCGAGAGTCGCAGTCTGCACGACTGCCTGCCGGGCGGTCAGCCCGGTGAAATCGGGCAGAGAGCCTTCACCGTCGACCTCCGAAGCCACAGGCTCCCGCACGGGCTCGATCTCGGAAGACATCTCAGGGGTCGAGTTCGAAGCCGTCAGCACCGTCGGCTCCGGAGGATCTTTCTGGCCGGGCCAGACTTCCATCGGCTCGCGCTCCGGAGGAACGCCGAGATAGAGCAGTGCGGGACCGACCACCGCGGAAAAGACGGGGGCCGCCACGTCGCCTCCGTGATAGCCGAGCCTCGGGTTGGGCTCATCGAGGGCCACATACCCGACCAATCGGGGCTGCCGAGCCGGAGAGAACCCGACAAAGCTGGCTACATATCGTCCCTGGGCATATCCGCCAGTGGCTGCTGCTTTCTGGGCGGTGCCGGTCTTTCCCGCCACGCGGTATCCATCGATAGCCGCTTTCTTGCCGGTTCCCTCTTCGACAACCGCCTCGAGAAGCCTCTCCAAGGTACGTGCCGTGCTGCCACTGATCGCCCTTCCCACCACCTCCGGCTTGCCTTCTACCGGCTGTCGAACCCCGTCCCTGCCGACTGCCTCCAGCACGTACGGCCGGTACAGATGTCCACCGTTGGCTACGGCCGCGAAGGCCGAGGCCAGCTGCACGGCAGTCACCGAGATGCCCTGCCCGAAGGAGATATAGGCCACCGCTCGCTTGTGCCAGCGGTCGACGGGCTCCAAGATGCCAGCACTCTCGCCAGGCAGGTCGACTCCGGTCAGCCGCCCGAAGCCGAACTTGCGGATCTGTTCGTTGAGCGCGCTCTCACCCGCCAGAAGCCCGACCTTGATCGCCCCGACATTGCTGGACTTGGCGATCACCTCTCTGAGGGTCAGCTCGTCGAAGGGGTGGTGATCGTGGATCCGCTTGCCCTTGACCACGACACTGCCGTTCTCACAGTCGAATATGTCGGTGGGATCGACAAGATTCGCCTCCAGGGCGGCGGCGGCCGTGACCATCTTGAAAGTGGAGCCGGGCTCGACAGCATCCGTCACGGCCCGATTTCTCCACTCATCCCTGCCGTAGTCGCCAAATCGATTCGGATCGAAGGTCGGAACGGTGGCCATAGCCAGGATTGCCCCGCTGTTGGGATCGAGAATCAAGGCCGTACCACTCTTGGCTTCGGTCCTCTCCACCGCTGCAGCCAGTTCCTTCTCCAGCAGATACTGAATCCAGATGTCGATGGTCAGATAGAGGTCGCTTCCCGGCTCGGGATCACGGAAGGACAGACTCGGGAGAAGGACCGTACCCCGGCGAGCATCCCGCAAAACGCCTCGCCGTGCCGCCTTGCCGGCCACCAGGTCGTTGTAGGCTCCCTCGATTCCTTCGAGTCCACGGTCGTCGACCCCGGCGAAGCCGACAACCTGGGAGGCCACTTGCCGCATCGGGTAGTAACGCTTGCTCTCCTTGAGGTACCCGACTCCGGGTAGGCGCAGCTCACGAACCGCCGCCGCCTGCGGCGGATCGAGAAGACGGGCAACCCAGGCGAACTCGCGCGCCTCTTCCATGCTGCGGGTGAGTGCTTTCCGGTCGATCTTCAGAACTTCTGCGAGCTGCCCTGCCATGGCCGCCGTGTCCTCGACCCTGGATGGGTCGACCCAAACGGAGTCGACTTCGACGGAAACTGCCAGCTCACGGCCGCGTGCATCGAAGATCGTCCCGCGTGGGGCCTGCAGCTCGACTTTTCGGTGATGCTGACCCTGCGCCCTGAGGCTGTAGTGCTCGTGATCCGTTATCTGCAGCTGCGCGAGGCGGTAGACAATGCCACCGCCCCATAGCGCCAGGATCACCAGGCTCAAGATCAAGCGTCCCTTCACGGTATCTCCTCGAGAAAGACGACCTTGTCGAGGGTCGCGGGAACCATGCCCAACTCCTTCGAGGCTCGCGATTGAACCTGAGCCGGACTGGACAGATAGGCCGATTCCACGAACAACTCGCGTTGCCGCTGCTGCTCCTGTTTGAGTGTCCGCTCGAGATCATGCACCTGGTAGCCGAGATCGATGAGCTCCAGATTCAGCCACACGTAACCCAGAAGCCCGATCGCCAGGGGCAGAATGATGACCAGGACGAGGCCTAGCTCCTTGCGACGCTTCCGGTCCCGTTGGCGAACCAGATAGCTGTTGATGACCGGTCGGCGGACGACGTACGCGCTTCTCAAGCTGTCAAAGCCTCCTGGCAGCCCGCAGTCGAGCCGATCTCGCCCTGGGGTTGGCAGCAATCTCTGCTTCACCGGGGCGGATGGGTCGTTTGGTTAGAACCTCGATGACCTGAGTTTCCGACCTGGGTCGGCCGGTAATCTGATCGACCTCTCCTCTGGCCAGATCGCGCAGCTTGTTCTTGACGATGCGATCTTCGAGACTGTGGTAGGAGATCACCACCAACCGACCGTCGCGGCGCAGCAGACGAACCGCCTGGTCGAGAAGGCTCTCGAGACCCGAGAGCTCCTTGTTGACCTCGATGCGAATGGCTTGGAAGACACGAGTCGCCGGGTCTATCCGCCTCTTTCTGTGACTCGGTTGGCGCCCGAGGACCCTGTGGACCACCTGGCGTAGATCGGAGGTGTTCTGGATGGCCTGCTTGTCGCGCCGGGCCACGATGGCCCGAGCGATTCGTCGCGCCTGTCTCTCCTCACCGTAGTCTCTGAATATCCTCTCCAAGTCGGCCTCCCTGTACCTGTTGACCACCTCGCTGGCGGTCAGTTCGCCTGGTCCCATCCGCATATCCAACGGTCCCTCCAAGCGGAAGCTGAATCCCCGCTCAGCCGTTTCCAGCTGCAGCGAGGACACACCAAGGTCCGCGAGGATGCCGTCGACCCTGTCGACCCGTACCGCCTCGAGCAGCTGCTCGAGGTGAGAAAACTCCCCAGGCAACAGGCGCATCCTCTCGGCGAACGGTTGCAGTCGTGATTCAGCCAGCCGCAGAGCATCCGGATCGCGATCGATCCCGATCACGCGGGCCGTCGGGCTGGCCTCCAGCAAGGCTTCTGCATGGCCGCCCAGGCCCAGCGTGCAGTCCACGAACAAGCCACCCCGCTCCGGCTCCAGGAGAGCTGTGGTCTCCTCTAGCAGAACGGGTATATGCCGCACGTTCGCCGATTCAATGAACTGCCGTCGAGCGACAAGGCGATCTGTCCACCTAGATCCCCTTCTCGCTCAGGTAGTTGAAGTCTTCTTCGTCGAAGGGCTGCTCAGCGAAGCGGGTCTGGAGCCGCTGACGGTTCCAGACTTCGAGATGATCCAAGCGAGCACTCACCACCACCTCGCCACTCAT
>JARFQS010000053.1 GCA_029287645.1 Thermoanaerobaculia bacterium
ATGTCGTTGAGCAGGCGGAGACGCTCGGTCTGTCTGCGGAGTGCCTCCGGAGTAGTCAGCCCCCCTGTGGCATCCGAGGAGGCCCGGCTGATGAGGTCGGAGGCTCGCCGAAACACCGTCTGGGCGGTGTCGTGCTTTGCGGCACTGGTAACTACCTTCTCGTCCCTCTTATCCCCCGAGCGCACCATGATGACGCTGCCTGAGAGGCGAATCTCGTCGTCCGCCTTGAGCTTGGTGGGCTCCTCGATCCGGACCCCGTTGACCAGGGTGCCGTTGCGAGAACCGAGATCCTCGACCATCCAGGAACCGTTGTCCTGGAACAATCGGGCGTGCTTGCGGGAGAGAAAGCGGTCGGCCAGAACCAGCTCGGCGGCGGAAGAGCGCCCCACGATCAGCGAGTCTCCCTCCAGGGCCTGGTCGAACGGGTCCCCGTGAGCTGGAACAATGTGCAGCCGGTACATCAGGCCGGAGTCTATCGAACGAGGCGCCTAGGAGTCGAACCGGATTCGGCCTGCGAGGTGGCTCGAAAAGAGGAATCGGGTCCCGTAACGGCCGGAGCTCTTCTGATTCTCAGGCAAGCAGTTTGAAGAAACCGTTGAAGATCTTCTGTACCGTAGGTGTCAGCTTGCCCCGTCGCCAGGTGTCAGCGGCCTTCTTCAACACCTCGGCCTGGGTCGGATAGGCGTGAATGGTACTGGCGATCGTGTTGAGTCCGATTCCGGCCTTGACGGCCAGTGTAAGCTCTCCCAGAAGCTCTCCAGCATGATCTGCCACCAGTGTGGCGCCCAGGATGCGGTCCTTTCCCTTCCTTGTGACCAGACGCAGAAAGCCCTCGGCGGTCCCATCCAGCACGGCTCGATCGACCTGAGCCAGAGGCACAGTCAGGACATCTATATCGATCCCGTCTTCTTCGGCTTCCTTCTGGGTCATGCCGACATGTGCCAGCTCGGGGCTGGTATAGGTGCACCAGGGAATGACCAGGTCGCTGGCCCTGGCCCGGCCGAAGAACAGCGAGTTCTGGATCGCGATGCGAGCCAGGGCATCCGCGGCGTGCGTGAACTTGAACTGCGAGGCCACGTCACCTACGGCGTAGATCCTTTTATTGGTCGTTCGGAGCCTGTCGTCGACCTTGACTCCTGATCGGTCGAATTCGATCCCGGCGGCCTCCAGCCCGATAGCTTCGACGTTCGGTGCTCGACCGATGGCCAGAAGCACCTCGTCGACGCCGAACCGGGCAGCCTCGCCGTCACGCTCGAAGTGAATCGCCTTGGCTTCGTTGGTGACTTCGATTTCCTGGACTCGAGCCCCGAGACGGAGGTCGACTCCGTCTCGTATCATCGCCTGCTCGACAATCGCAGCGGCCTCGCCATCTTCACGGATCAAGACGTGGGGCGCCATTTCGAACAGGCAGACCTGGCTTCCCAGCCTGGCGAACGTCTGGGCCAGCTCACATCCGATCGGACCCCCACCGATGACGGCCAGTCGACGTGGCAACTCGGTCAGGTTGAAGACCGTCTCATTGGTGAGCACCAGGCTGTTGTCACAGCCTGGAATCGGCGGAATGAGAGGCCTGCCTCCGGTGGCGATGATGGCTTTTCGAAAGTGGAGCCGACTGCCGCCCACCTCTAGGGCGTCGCCCGACACGAAGCGGCCCTCGCCGATGAAGACATCGATGCCCAGGTCGCGAAAGCGGCTCGCGCTGTCGTGGCTGCTGATTCCGGCACGGAGCTCGCGCATGCGCTGCATGACCGCGCCGAAATCACCCTCGCCCTCGGCCTGCGGTCCACCGAATCTGGCGGCCGCGGTGCGGGCTTCATGCCAGGCTCGTGCCGCGCTGATCATCGCCTTCGAGGGTACGCATCCATGGTTGAGGCAGTCGCCTCCCATGAGACGCCGCTCGATCAGCGCCACGCGAGCGCCGAGCCCGGCCGCTCCCGCTGCCGAGACGAGCCCGGCGGTGCCAGCTCCGAGAACGACAAGGTGATAGCGGTCCCTGGGCTCGGGGTTGACCCATTCCGGTGGGTGGACGTTGTCGAGCAGCTCCTGATTGTGCCTATCGAACGGTTGCATCAACTCGAGCAGATGTGGAGCGGGACAAGTGGGTGACTGCGGATCAGTCATCTTGCACCTCCTGGGCCAGCGCTCGACCCGCAATGCGAGTCACGAAGGTGGTCACCACCAGGGTGGCGAGCAACCCAGCCGCCAGAAAGATCCAGTATCCGGCGCCCTTCTCGACCTCGACTCCTCCTGCGACGGCCGCCAGACTTCCCAGGGCTTTGCCGTAGTAGACATAGAGGAAGGTGCCCGGCAGCATGCCGAAAGAAGCGATGACGTAGTCGCGAAAGCTCACGCTCGTAAGGCCCAGAGCGTAGTTGAGCAGGTTGTAGGGAAAGATCGGGGAGAGACGCAGGAGAAAGACGATCTTCCGTCCCTCGTTGGCCACGGCCTTGTCGATCGCCGCGAATCGGGGCCGGCTCTCGAGACGATGCTCGATGGAGGAGCGTGCCAGATACCTGGCCACGAGGAACGCCAGCGCCGATCCGATGGCTGCTCCGATGAAAACGAAGAGCGTTCCCTTCGCGAGGCCGAAAATCGCCCCGGCAGCCAGGGTCAGCAGTGAGCCAGGAATGAAGGCGACAGTGGCCACCGCGTAGCCGGCTACGAACACCAGCGGACCCCAGATGCCGAGGGAATCGACCCATTCGGCGAAGAGCGGGATATAGGCGCCGAGGCGGCGTCCGATCAGGATCAGCACCAGCACCGCAACGAGTGCCATGAAGACCTTGGAGAGGAGAGACCAGGGGATCCCTTGGCTCTTGACCGGGTGATCGATTGGGGTTGCAGACTCGCTATCCGACATTGGAGATTCCTCTTCGAAGGCCATGAATCACCAGGACCTGTGGGCTCGATAACCTACGTGCTGTAAGAGAGCATCGGTTCAATCCTGAACCGCCAGGGTGACGATGAAAGCTACCACAGGAGGTGGTGGCTCGCCCCGCACGTGCTTGGAACTTCAGGCGGAAAAGGTCCGATCGGTTCCGTGTTCGAGTGAAATTCGTGCTGACTCGATTTTTTAGTCATTTTGCAAGATTTGTGTTGCTTTTTGGCATTTTGTGGGGTACTTTCTGCGAAATTGACATTCACGGAGGGACGTTGTGCTATCCAAAGCCGAGATTCTGAAGACCGCTGACGCCGAGAATGTGCGCTTTCTGCGCCTCCAGTTCACCGACATCATGGGTGTCTTGAAGAACGTGGAGGTGCCTCGAAGTCAATTCGAAAAGGCCCTCGACGGTCAGATCATGTTCGATGGCTCGTCGATCGAGGGGTTTGTCCGCATCGAGGAGTCGGACATGCTGCTGGTACCCGATCTGGATACGTTTCAGGTCAATCCGTGGGCCAGCGGGGATGGCTCCCGGGTCGGAAGGGTGATCTGTGACATCCATCGACCCGACGGCTCCGAGTTTGCGGGTTGCCCTCGACTGGCCCTCAAGCGTCAGATCGCCGCCGCCGACGAGATGGGCTATCAGATGGTCGCCGGTCCGGAGGCCGAGTTCTTTCTCTTCCAGAAGGACGACGACGGCAACACCATGGTGGAGACTCACGATGTGGGTGGGTATTTCGATCTCACGCCCGTGGACCTGGGAGAGGAGTGCCGGCGGGACATCGTGGCGGTCCTGGAGTCCATGGACTTCGAGGTCGAGGCCGCGCACCACGAGGTGGCGCCCGGTCAGCACGAGATCGACTTCAAATACTCCGAGGCCCTCGATTGTGCCGACAAGGTGGCGACCTTCCGTTTCGTCGTCAAGAAGGTCGCCCTGGATCACGGACTCCACGCGACATTCATGCCGAAGCCGATCTTCGGTGTCAATGGCTCGGGCATGCATACGCACCAGAGCTTGATGGACAGCAGCGGCAACAACGTCTTCCACGACCCCGAGGCCGAGTGGGAGCTCTCCAAGGTGGCGCTGGGCTACATCGCCGGTGTCCTGCGGCACGCCAAGGCCTTCGTCTCAGTCACCAATCCATTGATCAACTCCTACAAGCGACTGGTCCCCGGCTACGAGGCCCCGACCGCCATCGCCTGGTCGGAGAAGAATCGCAGCCCGCTGGTCAGGGTTCCCGATCGCCGTGGCATGTCGACCCGCTGTGAGGTTCGCATGCCGGATCCGGCCTGCAATCCCTACCTCGCCTTTGCGGCCATGCTGGCAGCTGGCCTGGATGGGATTCGCAACGAGCTGGATCCAGGACCACCCGTGAACAAGAACATCTGGACGATGAGTCAGCGGGAGAAGAAGCGACTCAAGATCGACGCCCTGCCGGCCGATCTATCCGAGGCTCTCGACGCACTGGAGAAGGATGCGACGATCAAGGAAGCCCTCGGTGATCACATCACCGAGAACTTCGTCCGCGCCAAGCGCCAGGAGTGGCACGACTACATCTCGCATGTGCACGACTGGGAGCGTGACCTCTATCTGCACGCTTTCTAGGCCGAGTTACGCGCTATCGGGTCTCTAGGTTCGATGCTCGGGTAGGAGCCTGTCTCTTATACACATCTCCGAGCCCACGAGACAATGACTGGTATCTCGTATGCAGTCTTCTGCTTGAAAAAAGGGGGGGGGGGGGGGGGGGGGGGGGGGGGGGGGGGGGGGGGGGGGGGGGGGGGGGGGGGGGGGGGGGGGGGGGGGGGGG
>JARFQS010000467.1 GCA_029287645.1 Thermoanaerobaculia bacterium
GTCGGTCGCCTGGCTGGTTTCGTAGATGACCAGGGTCGATTGACGCGCGCCAATCGTGCCTTCACGGCGGACGCCGTCGGCACGTCTGTCGGAGCTCTGCTCGGCACCAGCACTGTCACCAGCTACGTGGAGTCCGCAACGGGGGTCGAAGAAGGGGGTCGGACAGGTTTGACCGCGGTCACCGTCGCAGTTCTCTTCCTGCTATCCCTGTTCTTCACGCCGCTTCTCGTGGCCGTACCCGCGATCGCCACCGCCCCCGCATTGATTCTGGTCGGTGCGCTCATGATGCGCGGCTCCAGGGACCTCGACTGGACAGCGCCGGACCAGGCGGTCCCTGCATTGCTCACCATAGCCGGCATGCCGTTCACCTACTCGATCGCCAACGGCATCACCCTTGGATTGGTCTCCTTCGTCCTGATTCGAGTCTTCTCGGGGCGCTATCGCGAGGTCCATCCGCTGATCTACCTGCTGAGCGGCCTGCTCATCGCCTTCTACGCTCTTCGCTGAGCCGCAGAAGCCACCATCGAACCTGGGGCAGCGCTACAATGTCGATCGAGGCCCCGATGGGCCGCAAGGAGAAAGAGCATGGACCTCGAGACTCTCATCCAACATGCGAGGGGTGAAGCTCCCGCCGACCTCCTGATCGAGAATGCCCGAGTCATCAACGTTCTCAGTGGGGAGATCCATGAAACCTCGGTAGCGTTGGCCCGCTCACGCATCGTCGGGTTGGGTGACTATCCCGCGGAAGACCGGTTGGACCTCGAGGGCGCATACCTGGCGCCGGGATTCATCGACGCCCACGTGCACATCGAGAGCAGTCTCGTACCGCCCGCCGAGTATGCACGCGCCGTGGTTCCCAGGGGCACGACCACGGTCGTCACAGATCCTCACGAGATCGCCAACGTCCTCGGCACCGAAGGCATCCGTTTCATGTTCGAGAGCGCCAAGGATGGGCCTCTCAGCATGTTCGTCATGGCACCGTCCTGTGTTCCCGCAACCCACATGGAGACGGCCGGCGCCGTTCTGCACAGCTACGATCTGGCTCCCTTCAAGTCCGATCCGTGGGTCATCGGCCTCGCTGAAGTCATGAACTTCCCCGGTGTTTTGGAGGCCGACCCGGAGGTACTGGCAAAGATACAGGTCTTCGAGGGATTTCCCATCGACGGTCACTGCCCGGGCCTGACCGGACGAGATCTCGCCGGCTATGTAGCCGCCGGCATCGGCTCGGACCATGAATCGACCACTGCAGAGGAGGCCCGAGAGAAGCTCCGTATGGGGCTCACCATCTTCATTCGGGAAGCGAGCAATGCCCGCAATCTGGAGGCACTGTTGCCGCTGGTGACGGCCGACAACCAGCATCGATTCTGTTTCTGCACCGATGATCGCCAGCCCAAGGACCTGATGGACCAGGGACACATCGATTACATGATTCGAACCGCCATCGAGCAGGGTCTGGATCCGATTCGGGTCATCCGAATGGCCACCTGGAATGCAGCGCGATACTTCGGACTCGCGGATCGTGGCGCCATAACTCCCGGCCGACGGGCGGACCTCGTCGCCTTTCACGATCTCGATACACCTTTGCCCCATCTGGTCTTCAGGGGCGGACGCCCTGTAGCTCGCGATGGCAGGATGTTGCTTCCCCGACTGTCCCACGAATCCCATCCGCTGCGCAGCACGATGAACATCGACTGGGACCGGGTCGACTTCTCCATCGCCGCCGAAGGGAGCCAAGCCCGTGTCATCGGGGTGGTTCCGGATCAACTGGTGACCGAGCACCTCACGATGACTATGGATTCGTCTGCGAAAACGGCCTCGGGGGATCCGAGTCGAGATCTTCTCAAGATCGCCGTGATCGAACGGCACAGGGCCTCCGGAGCCATGGGCAAGGGCTTCGTGCAGGGCATGGGCCTCGAGAGAGGGGCGCTGTCCTCTTCGATCGCTCACGATCATCACAATCTGGTGGTCGTCGGCGCCGATGACACCTCCATGTGGACGGCTGCCCGGCGGGCGGCGTCGTTGGGTGGCGGGCTGGTGGTGGCCGAGGGTGAGCAGGTGTTGGCCGAGTTACCCCTACCCATCGGCGGCCTGATGAACGACTCCCCGGTCGAGCAGGTTCGGGCTGGCCTCGACGAGGCGCTCGCCGCAGCTCACCAACTCGGATCCAGCCTTCACGACCCGTTCATGGCCATGAGCTTCCTGGCCCTCGAGGTCATCCCGAGCCTGAAGCTGACCGATCAGGGGTTGATCGACGTCGACCGCTTCGAGCGCGTGCCACTGTGGGTGGATTGAAGCCGGCAGGAGCGGACTGCTTCAACGAGCGACCCATCGGGCCACTGGCTCGCCGAGGATCTCCCTCTTCGGCGCCACGCCGAGGCCTGGCTCCTTGGATGCGGCCAGCCTCCCCCCGGTTCGCTGGGGTGCACCTTCGGCTGTGCTCACCGTGACATAGCTGTTGAAATCTGTGGCGGTGAAGAGCATCTCCGTGGGTGTGCTGTGGGCCAGGTGGGCGATAGCCGCAGTCGTGATGTCGCCTCCCCAGCTATCCTCGATGGTCATCGCGATGCCCAGGGAAACGCAGAGGTCTCGGGCCTGCCGCGCCCTGGTCAAGCCCCCGAACTTGCTGATCTTGATGTTGACCACATCCATGGCACCGTCGGCGTACCCCTTCAGGAGGGGCTCGATGCCGTCGATGACCTCATCCAGAACAAAGGGATGGTCGGTCCGTCGGCGGATGGTCAGGCACTCCTCGTAACTCGGACACGGCTGTTCGATGTAGACATCGACGTCCTTGACCGCACGAACCACACGAGCCGCTTCGTGCATCAGCCAGCCGGTGTTGGCGTCGGCAATCAGGACGTCGCCTTGCTGCAGGACCTCCGAAACAGAGCGAATCCGCGCTATATCGGTCTCGGGATCGCCGCCTACCTTCAGTTGGAACCTGCGATACCCCTCGGCACGGTAACCCTCGACCTTGGCTGCCATGGCCTCCGGGCTCTCCTGCGAGATGGCCCGGTATAGAACGAAGTCCTTCCCGTAGCGTCCGCCCAGGAGCGTGCACACCGGTTGGCCGGTCACCTGACCCAAGATGTCCCAGCACGCGATGTCCAGGGCCGACTTCACGTACGGGTGTCCTTTGAGGTGATGGTCCATGCATCGATTCAGTCGAACCAGTTGGGTGGGATCCTCGCCCAGAAGGTGGGGTGCCAGCTCGCCGATGCCCGCCCTGGCACCCGAACCGTAGGCCGGGAGATAGAAGGGACCCAGCGGACAGACCTCACCGAAGCCGACGACGCCCGTATCCGTTTCGATCTGCACGATCGTGCTGTCGAAGACCTCGACCGACTTCCCGCCCGACCACTTGTAGCTACCTTCGTGCAGAGGTAGGTCGACTTGGTAGACCGAGATTCCTTCAATTCTCATCCTTCGTCCCCTTCCGCCTCGCTCAGACCCATGCAGAAGTACCCGTCCAGCGGTCCGACGTAGAAAGTGACGGGGCCGTCGGAAGCTCGGTATTTGTTGAAACACTTGGCCGTAACCTCTGTTTCGCCGGCCCTCACGGTCAGCGAGACCTTTTGAGCCTTCTTGGACACCTCGAACTCCCCGCTACGCTGGACCCACTCATTTTCGTCCAGTGTCCAATCCTCGCCGGTGGTGACCTGCTGCTTACCCACGGTGAACGAAACCAGATCGCCGCCCAGCATTGCGAAGGAAGTGAACCTCCCTTCCGGCTCGAGCACCAGCCGGACCACTGCACCATCGAGAAAGGACTGCAACTCGGCTTCGCCGATGCTCTCCTTCATAGCTTCCTCGGTGATCCCGAGGCTCTGATTCTCGAGATCCATCATGGCCATCTCCATTCCTCTTCGGGCTTGCTGACCGATATCACCGGTCCCGATCTGAGCCGGAGATGGCTGTGCCCAGGATCCGAGAACCCAGAATGCGAACAGGACGATCGATGAACGCTTCATGACGGGACTCCTCCGAATGCCAATCGGTGATTGCTCTCGCTGGTTCTGTCACTATAACCCCACTTTGCGGCATGGACGACCTGCAGCGCTGCCCTTGCCGATTGGATAGGCTTACCCTGCTCGACATGGAACGCAGCATCACAGCACCGGACGGCTGCACGCTCAGCTACTGGTTGAGGCGGACCTCGGACCAGCCCGCCCCGGTGATCTTGATGATCCATGGAGCAGCCAGCAATCACACCCGATGGTCTGAGTTCGTCGATTCGACCCGACTCGCCGAAACGTGGGACCTCCTGCGGCCCGACATGAGGGGCAATGGTCAGTCCTTCTATCGTGGCAGGCTGGACCTCGATGTCTGGAGCCGGGACCTGGCCCTGTTGCTCGATGCGGAGAAGTACTCGAAAGCCCTCCTGGTCGGACATAGTCTCGGGGCGCAGATCGCCATTCAATTCGCACATGATCATGCCGACAGGGTCCAGGGACTCGCTCTGATCGACCCTGTCGTTCGTGACGCCCTGATCGGGAGAAAGCGCCGAGTCAGCCACTCACGGCCTCTATTTCGAGCTGCCGTGTCGGTCATTCGAGGCCTGAACGCCCTGGGCCTGAAGCGTCGCGAGATTCCCGACAGGGACCTACGAGAGCTCGACCGGGAGACCCGCATCGCCCTTCAGGATGGGCAATCTGCCGAAGAGATCGCCAAGCGGTACAGTGCGCTGGGACCGATTCTCCGCTATCAACCCACGGCCAACTACCTCCAGCAGCTCATTGCCACGACCGCATCGCTTCCAGAACTGGAGACCATCACCGTCCCTGTTGCGATCCTGCTTTCCACGGGAATCACGTTCGCCGATCCTCGAATCAATCGCGAGGCGCTCGAGCACTTTCCCGACGTGCAGTTCACGAGCATCGACGCCAATCACTGGCCCCTCACCGAAAGCCCAGACGAGGTGAGGCAGGCCATCGAAGAATGGGTCGTCGAGCGCTTCCCCACCACCCCTAAGCCCTTAAGCCCGTAAGCCCGTAAGCCCGTAAAAGGCATCTCAGACCTGCTGTTCCAAGACTAGGGTGAGTAGTAGTTGTGATACTGCTTCAAGCGGCGGTAGTTGCGGTCAGCCCACAGTCGATCACGGTCGGGCCGGGGATTGGGATCCCTGTTCTCGTAGACGTGGAGCTCGTTTCCATTCAAGACGATGACCTCTTCGCGCCAGTCGCCCAGAACATCGGCCACGTAGAGGCGGTCCGCCTCTTCCTTGAAGATCTTGACGAACCTCCCCGTCAGCGGCTCGAACAGTGCGACACTGCCTCTCTTGTGACGCTCTTTCGCACAGGCTAGCTGCGTCTCTTCGCCCGTCCACTCGATGGTGTGGATCACTTCCACACCTTCGGCAGTCCAGCCCAGGGGAGCCTTGCGCTTCATCTCGTACTCGAAGACCACCTCTCCGAGGCTGTTGAAGACGAAGGGCCTCTGGTGCTTTCGGTATCGACTCCGGCACCAGACGAACACCTCCTCGGAGTCTGGGGAGAACCTCCCCACCGCCGCGTTCTGAGGTTCCTGCTCTCGAAGGTGGTTACGCCAGATGGGTCCGTCCATTCCCACCACCTGCACCTGGTCGGATCCCTCCTCGAGGAGAACCACCTCGAGGCCCGGGACTTCGGGAACCACATCCCTGACGAAGACGCTGTCCATGTGTCCCTCGAAGTCTGCTGGCTCCGCCACGACCTCTCCGGTGGCGGACACGATCTGTCCTCCCAGAATCTCGTCCCTGCCGTCGCCATCGAGGTCACTCAGCCGTGCGCCGTTGTGGGCACAGGACTCGAAGCTGTCGGAAGTCCAGAGCGGAACCTCGCCCTTCGCCAGCCCTTCGTACGAGTAGGCGGCGAGATACTTACCGGTCCGATACCCCTCGAAATTGGTGGCCTGCAGAAGGAGGTCCCTGTCCCCTTCTCCCCGAAAGTCAGCGACCATCGCCAGCTCCCATCGTTCGGCCCCTCTGGGGACCGGCGGACTGACCTGTAGCTCGGTCTTGCCCGTCGCGCCATCGACCACATGGAGGACTCCATCGCGGGTGAGGAAGACCGCTTCGATAGCACCATCACCATCCAAGTCCCCAGTCGCCACCCCCGGTCCGTTGTGCCCCGGAAGGCCGTTGGCTTCGCTCTTGCTGCTGACCACGATGTCGGATCGCTCGATCCACAGCTCACTGCCGCTGTTGTCGTAGGCCGCTAGGTGACCGGGCACCGTCACCAGAAAGTCCGGCCGGCCATCCTGGTTCAGATCTGAGACCATCAGGCCGCCAGCAGATGTCTCCGGGGCTGGGATGTCGAGCTGCACAGTCAGGCTCGGCACCTCGGGACCAACGAGTGCGAGCGGCTTCTGACAGCCGACCAGGAACAGCAGCGCTACAAGCGATAGGATGGCTCTAGTCATGATCGCGTTCACAGGATCCAGGCCTCACGAGCTGAGCGCTGAAACCCCGCATTCTTTTTCCCGACGGAATTGTAGCCTCGAAGACGCCTGCATCGACAATCTGCGCCTTCGGATCTCGAGAGGAGGTCACTCCCATGGATAGCCGAATGGTTCCCATGCACGCCATGCTGCGACTGCATACCCGCCTCTTCCTGAACTGCTTCGACGAGATCAGTGACGAGATGGCCCGCCAGAGGCCCAACGAAGACACCAGCAGCATGGCCTACATCGGGCTGCACATGCACGATGCCCGCCACTACCTGGCCAGGTTCATCGGCCTCTCTGAATCCAACCCGTTCGAGCGGATCACCGCCACGGCACAAACGATCGACGAGATCGAGATCTACCCTTCCCTGGCCGAGCTGCGGACCGCCTGGCTGGAAGTGACGGCTGCGCTCGATGGGAGATTCGAGACCCTGGAGGCCGACTCGTTATCCGATCCACCGCTGGAAGTAGACTTTGCGTTCCCTTTCGAGGACACGACGTTGCTCGGAGGCATCGGATTCCTGCTCCATCACGAGGCCTACCACTACGGGCAACTGGCACTGTTGCGGCGGATTCACCGCATGCCCGCAATGAGCCTCACCATCTGAGACTCGGCCTCGAGGGTGCGAGATTCGCCTCCCCGGGCCTCCACGATTAGAATCGCAACCCAATCCGTTCGCCCCGCTGC
>JARFQS010000068.1 GCA_029287645.1 Thermoanaerobaculia bacterium
ATGTCGGAGAGGCCGTATTCGGAGAGAGCCACTGCCGAGCGTGAGGCCTTCGCCTTTCGCCCCTGGGTGCGACGGAGCTGTCGCAAAGCGATGCTCTGGGGTGTCGGCGTGGTGGCGGTCCTCGGCGGGGTGGCGTGGTACTTCAAGACCCCGGGCTCCGCCCCTCTCGGCAGGGCTTTCGGTGTCTTGCTCTTCTATGGCGTTCTGTTCTGGCTGACGCTGCTCAAGATCTGGTGGACGGCGGGCAAGCCGGCGGTCCTGGTAGGCCGAAACTTCCTCTCCTATCAGCCCTTGCATGTCTTCCGGATGCGCCGGATCCCCTATGCGAGAGTCCTCTCCTGCGGCCCACGAAAGGAGACGGAGTCCCTGCGCATCGTGCACGAGAAGAAACCCGGACAGGGCCGCGAGTTCTTCCTGAATCTGGCGGTTGTCGACGGCCGTCACGCCTTCCTCGATCGGCTCGGCGAGCGCCTCGAGGCCGCCGGCCTGCAGCCCGTCCCGGACGAGCCGAACAACTGGTCTCGCCCCGGCTGGCACGAGCCCGGCCTCGGCGCCTGAAGCGGCGGGCGGCCCTGCCGTCCGTTGTCGATTGGAGGGTCCGACGTGGGGCCCCCAGGGGGCTATCCTCCCTTCCGCTGCAAGAACCCCCTGGAGGTCCCCACGCCGAACCCTTGGAACCGCTCTAGGTCCCCTGCTGAGCTGTTACCCCTAAGCCCATACGCCCCTATTGCCTTCACCGGCGGTAGAGGTTCGTTCGGGCGGCCCAACCTTGATGTCGAGGAGGGGCTTGACCCCTCCCATGGGAGCCCGCAAGGGGCTCCCTCAGATTGCCGACGCCGTCCCCCCGGCGAACCACCCGGACGGACCTCCACCCGAAGAGGGTCAGATTTTCAGGATTCGGTGGACGAAGTTGCGCCAGTCGGAGCGGGCGGCGTGGGTGCGGGAGGGGGGCCAGTCGGGGTCTCGGGTGTAGCTCACGGGAGTGCCGCCGGTCAGGGAGGTCGAGTCGGGGTCGAGTCCGGCTGCGGCCAGGCGCGCCATGCCGGCCAGGCCGGGCTCCTCTTCGGCCGACACCTCGACCCTGACCTGCGTGAGATTGGCGATCAGATCCACGAGAGCCCTGCACCGGGTCAACTTGCCGCTCAGGCGGAAGACCTCGGCGGGTGCCCCCGCGGCGGACAGCGTCTCGAAACAGTCCACAACTCGCATGGCCACACCGACCAACATGCCGTCGGCTAGATCGAGGGCCGAGGTGGAATCACGAGTCTCCTCGACGACGGTCCGGATCTCGGGTCGCCACCAGGGCGTGGCCAGGCCAGAGATTGCTGGCAGAACGCGGGGCAGACGTTCGGGCTCGAGGGGCCGTTGTCCCCATGCCTCGGGCCCGAGACCGGTTCGTGTCGAGATCCAGTCCATCGCGGCGCCGGCGCTGTTGACGGCCCCTTCGAGTTGGAAATGACGCTGCGACGAGGAGCTGGCGAGCACTGCCGAAAGCAGGCCAGGATGGCGGAGGGTTGTGGGGCCTGTACCCGTCAGGACGAAGGCACCTGTTCCGAAGTGAGCCGCCGTGATGCCCGCGTGCCACCCACCGTGCGCCAGCAGGGCCGCCTGTTGGTCGCCGGCTACCGCCGTCAGAGGCACCCCCTGCCATTCGCCTCGATGCCCGATGGAGGGCTCGAGAGCCGGCAGCGACGCTTCGGGAATTCCGAAGAGATCGCACAGAGTCGGGTCCCAGGTGTCGAGCTCGAGGTTGTAGAGCAGCGTCCGACCGGCGTGCCCGGCCTCGGTCGAGGGTTGGCCTGTCAAGTTGTGAACGAGAAAGGCGTCGAGCGTTCCTGCCACGACCTCACCAGCCTCGGCACGGCTTCGGAGATCTGGTTGTGAGCTCAACAAACGACTCAGCTTGGGCGCGGCGTAGTAGGGCGACAGATGGAGACCGGTCCGGGTGGCGACGTCCGGGGCGTGTTGTGCGAGCTCTTCGACGAGTTCTTTGGCACAGCTGTCCCGCCAGGAGACCGCCGATGTCAGGGCACGGCCAGTGGAGCGCTCCCAGAGCAGGCACGTCGAGCGCTGGCAGGTGATTCCGATGGCACGCACGGCTCCTGCTTTCCGAAGACTCGCCAGTAGGGACTCGAAGCTGCGAAGCAGCTCCTGCGGATCGTGCTCGACCGAGGCGCCGTCGACGATAGCCGTTACCGGCAAGGCTGCACTGGAAAGGCACCGCCCTTCGGGCGAATAGAGGCCACCCTTCGCAAGGGTCGATCCGAGATCCACAACCGCGATTGCCGGGTCGGCCGAGATCATCGGGCAGATCGCTCGAGGCTCTTGCGGAGCCTTCCGGGATAGTCGGTGAAGACGCCGGCAGCACCCCGGCTCACCAGATTGCGTGCCAGGAATGACCGGTTGACTGTATAGACCAGTGGCGGCTTGCCTGCTTCCGCCGCCGCCGCCAGAAACTCTCGGCGAGCGAGCTTGCGATGGCAGTGCACGCTGAAGGACTCCAGCTCGATCGCCGCGTCGAGGAGGGCGCCAGGTCTGCGATCGCCGATCGGAGCGATCGGGTACTCCGGAAGATGAGCCTTGAACTCGGCCAGCAGAGGCCAATCGAAGCTGGACAACAGGACCTGGGCCCGCCCATCGAGGCTGGTGGCAAGGGCCTTGGCGATGGCATGCGGCTCGGCACTGCGCCGCTTGATGTCGAGATTTACCGGCTGGGAGTCGGGGATCGCCTCGAGAATCTGATGGAGAGTCGGAGCCTCGATGCCGCTACCCTTCTTCAGGGCTCTCTGGAACCGGTACAGCGTCAGGGATTCGACCGGAGCCTTGCGCTGTAGCCCGGCCTTCAGAAGGGCGTCGTGAAACGCCACGAGCCGACCGTCGCGAGTCAACCAGAGGTCGAGCTCGAGGACATCCGCGCCCTGTTCGACCGCCAGCAGGAGGCTCTCGAGGGTGTTTTCGGGAGCCTCTCCGGAGGCTCCACGGTGGGCCAGGATCCAGGGCGGAGAAGGCAGGTCGAAGATCTTCACCGTGGATCATTCTGACCGATGGTGGAAGCTGCCGCCAATCCTCGGGAGAGCTGGCAGTAGAATTCTCCTCATGCCGAGCCTTGCGCCACTTCCGACTCCCAGTGATCGCCTGACCCTCCCTGGATTCACCCTCGGCCATGGCTCCGATACCCAGGGCATGACCGGGGTGACGGTAATCCTCTGTCCGGAAGGAGCTACCGCGGCCGCCGAGGTCCGAGGCACCGCGACGGGTACCCGGCAGTTCGACTCCTTGAAGCTCACCCACAGCCTGGCCAGCCGGGCGCATGGCGTCGTGCTGGCCGGTGGAAGTGGTTTCGGCTTGTCGTGTGCCGACCCCGTGGTGGCACATCTGGAGCGGGGTGGTTTCGGGTTCGATACCGGCCTTGGCGTGGTGCCGCTCGTGCCGACCGCGATTCTCTTCGATCTGGGATTCGGCGACGCGACCGCCCGACCGGGACCTGACCTGGTCGAATCGGCCCTGATCTCCGCGGAATCCGGCACCATGGCTTCGGGCAGCCTGGGAGCCGGAACAGGCGCCACTGTCGGCAAGGCGCTGGGTCCTGCGAACGGCATGAAGGGTGGCTTCGGCTTCGTGAGCTTCAGCCTGCCCGAGGGGCCGACCGTGGCAGCGGCGGTGGCTGTCAATGCCTTCGGAGATGTCCGTGACCCGGACACAGGGGACTGGCTAGCCGGCTGTCGGATCGCCGCCGATTCCCTCGAACCGGCAGATGCGCGTCGCGTGATGATGTCCTTGCCGCCGACCCTGGACCACGCCTGGGAAGGCAACACGACCCTGGCAGTCGTGATGACCGATGCCGACCTCGACAAGGCGGCGTTGCGCAAGGTCTGCGAGATGGCGTTTGGCGGTTTCTACCGCTGCTTCGCCCCCGCTCTGTCGCTCTACGACGGCGACCTCGTGGTGGCACTTGCCAATCGGGAGGTGCCGGCCCATCTCCACCAGGTGGGGACCCTGGCGGAGATGGCGGTGGCTCAGGCCATCGTGCGGGCGACGAAAGAGGCCGATGGATTCGACCTGCTTCCGGCCTGGAGGGATCTCGGTGACGTTGGCGCGAGATTCTCCGGATAATACGAACTGAGCAACTGTCAGTCCTCCTGGGGTGTTGAATTCGGCTCCGCCGGCTCCATGACCAGAGAAAACCGGAACGGAAAGCGCTTTCGGAGATCGGTGGTCTCCACTTCGTCAGCCATCTCCCGAACATCTTCCAAATGCCAGGCTTGATCGGCCGAGAGCCAGCCGTCGTGAAGAGCCACCCATCCCGCTCCGAGCAGAGGCAGAAGGATGCGGGCCATCAGGCGCGCCGCCCCGGACTGGCGCAAGTCGACCACTAGCGCTGCCCTTCGGCACACCCGACGCATTTCGCTGAGGATCTTCCTGTTCTCGGGACCGTCGAAGTGGTGAAAGAAGAGGTTGGATAAGGACCAGTCGAAAGCCCCGCTACGGAACGGTAGATGCTCGGCGTCGGCGACAACTCGAAGCTGCCGGTGACCGCGTCGGCGACCGATCACCAAGTGACAGAGCTTGAAGTCGAGGCCGACAGCTCGCAACTCGATGCCGCGCTTGCGACTATCCCTGACCAAGACACTCGACACCTGACCGGATCCGGTGCCGATGTCGAGTAGCGTCTGAAATCGGTCCCCGGTGGTCTGGCGCCCCTGCAGTACCCGACGAGCCGCCTCCAAGCCTAGCGTCCATAGGTTGATTCTCTCGAGGTCGGCCAGCGCACGGTCGGTTGTATCCAGGCCCAGTTGGACAGAGTCCATGAGCTCGGGAGCGCGTACTCGAGGCTTGCCGTCGTTCATGCGGAGTTCGAGGATACCGATTGTGCCAGATCGAATTGAGCTCTCAGGGCTGAAAGCATACGATCGGTCCGACTGGGATCATGAAAGAGCCTACCCCTCGCGTCGAGCTTCTCCGTGGTGTCGTGCCAGCGGCGGTCGCCCTGATTCTGTTGCTGGTTGCGCCCCTGTGGGAAAGATGGCTACCAGCCACCGAGCCCACGGCGCGATGGCCCTACCTGATTCTGTGTCTGGTGGCTGTAGCAGCCGGACTGCACGGATCGAGGGAGCGGTGGACTCTCAATCTGGCCACGGTCACTCTACCCGCGACGATCGCCTTCTTCGGTAGCGCGATGGCCGCCTGGATGGTCTTGTCGGTCTACGCGGCGAGGGAGTTCCTTCTTCGGCTGCTGCCCTCGAAGCCGGCTCGTCCCGCCGAGTCGCGTCCGGTCCTGGATCTGCTGCCGGGCGGGGCCTACCTCGTTCTGGCGACCCTGGCGGCCGGATGGACCTGGCAAGGTGGCGGTGCCAACGCGAGCCTCGGTTGGCAGCTGGCATCGATCGCCACCTATCTTGTCGTGCTGTCGGGCCTTCACCTGCTGGATCTGCAGAGGGCCGGGCGGCTGAAGGATCTGAGCTGGCGAGAAGCGAGCGGATCGCTCGGAATCGATCTGGTCGGCTGGCTGGTGGGCCTGGCTTTCGTTCCCATGGTGATGGGTCTGAACTGGGCTGTCGCTCTCGTGCCACTCGTTGCGCTCGGCCTGCTGGCTGCAGACACGGCGAGGAATCTCCACCTGCGCCGCCGGGCCGTCGATCAGGTCTCGGAGCTGTGGGAGGTGACACGCGCCGGGCACCGGATCATCTTCCGCAGCCCTGATCTGGCCGGCATGGTGGGCCAGGTTCTGGAGGAATGCCGCAACATGATCCCCTTCTCCTGGTTCCAGTTCGAGCTGCTGAAGGGCGACGGCGGACCCAGGAGCTGGTTCGCGGGCCCAGATGGGCGGATCGAGGAAGGGGTCCCCGAGCCGGCCGACAGCCCACCCGCGCTGCCCGGTATCCATCGAAGGTCGTCGTGGAAGGTTCTCGGCCGCGAGCTGAAGGGCGATGGTGAGGCCATCGCCCGGGTTCGTTTCTGGTGTGATCCGCGACGCTTGGAGCCCACCTCGGTCGAGCTGTTGGACTCTCTGCTGCCTCAGGTGGCCTCCTCGGTGCATCGCGCGCTGCTGGATCGGCGCGCCAAGCACGACCCATTGACCGGACTGGCCGACCGGGGCGTCCTGGAAAAGCACCTCGAATCGGTCTTCTCGGCGATCCGCGACGAGGGTGGCTCGATGGCGGTCATCATGTGTGATCTCGACCGCTTCAAGAAGGTCAACGACACCTACGGCCACGACGTGGGTGACCGGGCACTGCTCAGGATTGCGGAAGTCCTGGAGAAGCACCGGCGCGAGACCGATATCTGCTGTCGGTACGGAGGCGAGGAGTTCGCAGTGGTGCTGGATCAGACGAACGGAGAAACGGCACAGAGGGTGGCCGAGCGACTTCGTCTAGAAGTGCAGCGTACGGTCTTCACAGCCAAGGACGAGCGGGTCTATCTACGCCTCAGCGCGGGCGTCGCGGCCTATCCGGAGCTCTTCGTGAAGGACGGCAAGGAGCTGTTGGTGCTGGCCGACGAGGCCCTCCGGACGGCGAAGAGCCAGGGTCGGAATCGAAGCCTGCTGCATCTCGGCAGGGGTAAGTACCGCAAGTCCGACGGGACGGAGGTGGATGTGGACGAGCCCCCGCCGAAACCAGAGGCTCCGACCCTCTTCGCTTGAGCTCGAATCTTGCTCAGGGCCGCCAGAAGGCCCGGCTGAACAGGGCGGCGATCGAGTAGATCTCGAGTCTTCCCATCCACATCAGCAGCACCATCAGGGCTTTGTCCCAGCCGCTGAAGAAGGCGAAGTTCTGGGTCGGGCCGACCATCGCCAGACCGGGCCCGATATTGCCCAGAGTCGCTGCCGAAGCTGTCGCACTGGTGACCAGGTCAGGCCCGGAGATGCTGAGCAGCAGCGTTCCGGCACCCCAGATGCTCAGGTAGAGAATAAAGAAGCCGGCGACACTTCGAACGACGGCGTCGGGTACCGACTTGCCCCCGACAAAGACCGACATCACCGTGTTGGGGCTGAAGATCAGTCGAGCCTCACGGAAGGCCGAGCGCAAGCCGATGAGCATGCGCATCACCTTCATCGAGCCGCCCGTCGAGCCAGCACAGCCGCCCACGAACATCAGGCCGACGATGAGCATGCGCGAGAGCACGGGCCAGGTGTCGAAGTCGGCGGTTGCGAAGCCCGTGGTGGTAGTGATGGAAACCGTTTGGAAGACAGCGTCGAGCGCCGCGCGCGGTCCGTTCTCATAGGTGCCCCGGCGCAGCAGATCGAAGGTGACGACAGCGGCCACACCCAACATCACGTTCAGGTAGAGGCGAAACTCCGGATCCCGGTAGAGGTTCCAACCGCGGCGCCTCTTGAGGCCGTAGAACAGGGAAAAGTTCGTTCCGGCCAGGACCATGAAGAGGATGATCACGATCTCGACCGCAGGTGACTGGAACGCGGCGACCGAAGCATTGCGCGGCGAGAACCCTCCGGTGGACATGGTTGAGAACGTGTGGGTCAGGGCGTCATACAGGTTCATGCCGCAGGCCATCAGAAGGACGGTCTCCGCGGCCGACAGCATCAGGTAGATCTTCCACAAAACCCCCGCGGTGTGGGTGATTCGCGAGCCGAGTGCCTCGGACGTCGGGCCGGGCACTTCGAGCTTGTAGAGGAAGCGGGCGCCAGGACCCAATTCGGGGAGCAGGGCCACGAAGAGGACGATGATTCCCATGCCGCCCAGCCATTGGGTGAAGCTGCGCCAGAATAGGATCCCCAGGGCATGTCCTTCGATCGCCGTCATGACCGAGGCCCCGGTGGTGGTGAACCCGGAAGCCGACTCGAAGAGCGCGTCCATCGGGTGTGTGAAAGTACCGGCCAGTAGATAGGGAATCGCGCCGAAGAGAGATGCCAGCACCCACCCTCCAACCACCACGAGGATTCCCTCCCGCCTGTAGCTCTCGCCCTTTTCTCCGCCGATGCCCACCATGATGCCGCCCGCGATGGCGGTGATCAGGCTGGACACCAGGAACGCGATGACCACCTTCCACTCACCGTAGAAGGCGGAGCAGAGGGCCGGGGCCAGGTTCATGGCCGCCAGCAGCAGGACCAGTCTGCCGAGGAAGCGAAGTGGAACGCGGAAATTCACCGGAGCAATCTCACGACCGTTCGCGGCCCGGGAACAACAGGCGCACGGTGTCCAACTCGGATTCGTGGACGAAGAGGATCACCAGATCCCCGGCCTCGAGTCGATCGTTGCCGCGCGGTACGAAGACGTCGTCACCCCGCATGACGGCACCCACGATCATGCCGCGCGGCGGGCTCATCTCGGCGAGGGTGACGCCAGAGGCGGGGCTCGCTTCAGCCAGCTTGCGCTCCAGAACCTGGGCAGCACCCTTGTGCAGGGAGACGATGTTGGCGCTGTATCCACTCTCGATGTACTCCTCGATTCGCTCCCTGGCCAGCGTCCGAGGACTGAAGACCTCCTGCATCCCGAGTCGTCTCCAAAGTTGCGTCGTCTCCGAGCGGTGCACCATCGCCAGCACCTGCTCCACACCGAGCTCCTGTGCGAGCAGGCAGGCCATCAGATTGCTCTCGTCGTTGGCGGTGAGGCCGACGAAGCTCTTGGCCAGGCCGATGCGCTCGGCCTTGAGCAACGCCAGATCCGTGGCGTCGCCGTGGATGATCTCGAACTGGGGAAACTCGGCGGCGAGTCGCTGAGCGACACTCTTCTCGATCTCGATGATCTTTACAGGGATTTCCAAGGGTGCGAGCGCCCTTGCAACCGCGCTGCCGGTCTCGCCGCCGCCAGCTATGACGACTTTGCCGACGACCTTGCGATGATTGCTGACGGTGAGCTCGGCTTGCTCGATGACCTCCGAGGTGCCGAGAATCAGTGCGTCGTCGCCTTCCTGAGCCTGGTCGTTACCGCCGGGAATGATGAGGTCGTCACCACGATAGAACGCGGCGACCAGAGAGTTTCTGGGGAGCAAGACGTCTCGCAGGGGCTTGTTGACGAGCGGCGAGTCGGCGTCGAGGTGGATCTTGCGGAGCTGGACCTTGCCGGCCGCCAGATACTCGACCGCCATGGTGGCATGACCGTGAATCTCGTTGAGGACGCGCGTGGTGGTGAGTAGCTGGGTGGAGAGCAGTAGATCGACGTCGAAGGCCTGCTCCAGGAGCCGACGGTAGGTGATGACTTCCTCGGCCACCGCCACCCGCACAACAGCCCTTTGGGCGCCGAGGTCCTTGGCGAGATTCGCCGCCGCCAGATTGGCTTCGTCGGACGACGACACCGCCATGAAGAGCTCGCACCCTTCGACCCCGGCGGCTGCGAGAACGGGAGGGTGAGCCCCGTTTCCGCCGACCACCCGCACATCCAGCTCTTCGTCGATCCGTTCTTGCTTGGCCGGATCAAGCTCGATGACGGTGACATCCTCACCCTGTTGGGAAAGGGTCTGCGCCAGGTGGTAGCCCACCTCGCCAGCCCCCATGACCACGTAGTGTTTTCGTTGCATGGTTTTCAGTGACTCTGGGATCGCACCACCGTCTTGTTAGTGGGATTGTAGCCCGAAACTCCTTCCACAAAGTCAGTTGGGACCCCATGGATCCGGCTCTTTGGGCCGCTGAAGCGGTGTCTCGTGGGACGTCTCGTGGCTGGACCTTGTGCTAACGTCTGCCTGCCGAAATCGGGTGCCATCGCCAGAGTTCCGCGAGAGGAGAGAATCATGTCGAGATCCATCGTATTCGGTGTCTCACTTTGCCTGATGCTGGCCGCCAACGTGTCTGCGCAGGACGTAGACATTCGTGCCAAGGACGGGGTGAACTTCTCGGGCTTCACGACCTATGCATGGGCGCCACATCTCGATGTGGATGGCGACCACCCGGTCGCAGACGGCTCTCCCCTCGATCTGAAGATCAAGAAGGCGGCCGACTCCGAGCTCGAGCGCAAGGGCTACGAGCGTGTCGAGCGGCAGGAGTCTCCCGACCTGATGATCAACTACGTCGGTTTCGGTACGGACATCACAGACATCGAGGGAATTACCAAGGAGCTGACGCCCGGAGTCAAGTGGATTGGCGACCCGCAGGCGCACTCGATGCGCTCCTATCGTGAGGGCACTCTGGTGTTCGAGGTCGTGGATACGGCCACCGAGGAGATGGTGTGGAGCGGCTGGGTGACCGAGTTGGCGCGCACCTTCGAGAAGCTCAGGGCCAAGGCCGAGAAGGCCACGCGCAAGGTCTTCACACACTTTCCTCAGAAGTGAGGCTCGATGGGCCAGAAGATCGAGATGCTGGGCGATCGTGTCTGGCACAGATACTCGCGGGAGAACCTCAACGTCTCCCTCCTCGTATCCCTGGTCGTCCTGTTCTTGCTCTACCCGGTGATGGTGGAGCTCGGGCTTGTCAGGTTCTACAGGTGGGTGTTCATTTTCGAATTGATTCTGGCGTCTTTCGCCATGGCGTCAACCTGGGCGCACCGGAACCTGGCAGTGGCTCTGGGGGCGCCGGCGATCCTGTTCCAGATGGTGGCTTACTCGCTACCCTCTCGACTGAGTTTGGGTATGGCGGCGCTAGCGACTCTGGTCTTCTTGGTCTATGTGATCATCGTGGTCTATCGATTGCTCCTCGCACCTGGCGTCGTGACGGGTGACAAGCTGGCCGCAGCAGTCAATGTCTACCTTCTTCTGGGCTTGGCGTGGGCCATCGCCTATGGGGTGATCGCGACGCTCGACTACGGGGCCTTCACGACCTCGACCATCAAATTCGAGACGCTCGAAGAGTATGTCGAGCTCGGGGCCGAGTTCGTCTTCATCTACTTCAGCTTCGTGACGATCACGACGCTCGGCTATGGCGACGTGCTGCCGGTGACACCCATCGCGCAAACCGCGGCTTGGACGGAAGCCGTCGTGGGTCAGCTCTTCGTGGCGGTGACGATCGCTCGTCTGGTGGGGTTGCTGGGCAGGCGGGATGTGATGGGGTCCCGAAAACACCAGGACGACCGTGACTAATTGGAATCGGGAGGAAAGCTCTCGAACATCTTCGTGACAGCCTTGTCGATCTGCTTCTGAGCGGTTTTCGGGTTTTCGCTCAGAGTTCTGGTGGCTGTGCCGCGCCAGATGTTCAAACGGCTGTTCCCGTCATCCATGTCCACGACCAGGGTGCCGACCTCGATCTCGCGGAGGGAATCCCCGGAGACCCCTCCAGGCTCGGAGTCTTCAGGCCAGCGTTGCTGCACACCGAGGATGTCCACGTCTTCTCGCAGCTCGCTGGCTCGCCGAGCGTGGGTCGACACCAGCAGGTCGGCATCGGAATCGACCCGGGTGAGACCTTTGGCCAGTAGCTGCTTCTGGACCGTCTCCCGGATCATCTTCTCGATCGCGGGGTCGGCTGCCGGTGTGCCTTGCTTCCAGGCGAAAGTCTTGAACTGCGTGAAGTCGACGGTCTTGGCAGCTTGAACCGCCACCGCAGCCTGCACCTGGGCTGCCGACAACATGAGGATCAGTCCGACGAGACACTTGGCGAATTTCATCTCACCCCCCCGATTGCGCTGCTTGGGAATCGCACACTTTGAGGATCCTATCGCGTCGGAACAGCAGCCCGTCGATCTGCTCCGTCGAGAGAAGGTCTCCGACGACTCCCGCGAGTTGCTGGCGGCTCAGCGAGCTCAGCCCCAATTCGAGATCGGCGTCGAGCGGGCCGCAGGGATCCGGCAGATCCGGACCCGGTTCTGGCGAGGTGGGGAAGGCCTTGGTGCTGTCCGAAAGGGCGATGCGGCGGTCCTGGGGAAGGAACATCCTGCCGAAGTCCTCGCGGCCCTCGACGGCCAGGAGAGCACTGAAGACTCTCGCGGTGAACCTCTCCTCGTCCAGGCCCTCCAGAAGATCCAACTGATCGTAGGTCTCGAGGAGGGTCAGATCTACGGCACCCTCCATGAAGATCTGGATCGCCCCGGGTGTTCCCTCGACGCTTCGCTCGATGGTGACGGGCACCAGGTCGAGGCCCAGCAGTCGGTCGAGGCGGTAGGCGGCTACTTCGTTGCGGTAGGCGCGGACAGCCACTCCTGCTGGTTGCCCGGGTTCGGGTGATTCCTCGACACCCGAGAAAATGGCGCGCATCTCAGGGCCGTCGCCCTCCAGATCACAGACATTGGCTGACCGCAGGCCCTTCTGGATCAGGGTGCAGGAGGTGATCTCGGCTTGCCGCAGGAACTCTTCCAGTTGGGCATCGGTCAGCTGTTCGTCGAACCGGGACCATCCCTCACCCGCAGGCGGTTCGACGGTCGGTTGAGACAACGAAGCGATCTTCGGGTCGAAGACCTCGAAGTCGTCACCCTCGATCACCAGGGCCAGCGGCTCGCGACCGTAGGCCATACCTACGTCGGCGCGATAGATCTGACCCTTGAAGCGCGAGGTGATACGACCCGATCCGGTCGGAGTGTGGGCGACTACGACGGCGCGCGCGTCCAGCGCTGTCAGGGCTCTGTCGAGGCTGGCTCTTTCGAGTCGCTCATTCTCCAGCGAGTTGCCGCGATACCAGAGCGGCCCGGTCGGCCTGAAAGCCAGGGACTCGGTCAATCGCAAGAAGCTCCTTGCGGCTTCGACCCTGGTATCGCGACCGCCGTTTTCCACCAGAGCGAGGGCCGCGCGGTAGGTCTGGGTGAAGTCCGCGGGGCCCGCGGTCTCGCCCTCCAGCTTGTCCATGATGGGGATGAGCTCGAGGATGCTCTCACGAACTTGCCCGTTGATCGCTTCCAGTCCCAGGCCGGCCACGATGTCGGTCAGTCCTCCGTGGAGAAACACCACGCCGTTGATCTTGATGATGGTGGGATGCCGGAGGATCCAGGAGCCATACTCGCCCTCCGGTGCGAAGGCCCGAATCCGTGCGAAATAGCCGGGCGGGTAGCGTTGATCGAACGCGGCCTTGACCTTGCCGAGGGGAACGGTGGGTGACGCCATTCCGCCGCGAAAACGCTGCCAGGCCTTCGACCGGTCCTTCTTGTTCTCTTCAGCCGCGAAAGCCAGGAATCCCTCCTCGGGTACATAGCGCAGATCGCGGACGAGATTCATCACCTCGTGATTGCCCAGCAGTGCATGTACCTCTCCACCTGCCGATGGGGCCTGCTCTTCCAGTTGTCGAACGAGATCCAGAACCTCCAGCTCCTGTGGACCGCGATCGATCAGGTCACCGATAAACACGAGGTGGGTCGAGCCGCCGCTCCAGGCCAGCGCTTCATCGACCACACCGGTGCCCTGCAACAGGGAGATCAGCTTGTCGTAGGAGCCGTGCACGTCGCCAATGGCGACGATCCGGGACACCTCGGCCCATTCATAGGGAGTGGACTCGCTCACCGCTGACGAGCCCATCACCAGGGCCAGGAGGCAGCACAGCAGGGAGTGTCGTGCCCAATCGACAGAATTCCGCACCAGAATGCGGTCCCTTGGTAAACGCATGGAGTCTCCTTGGCTCTTGGAGAAGATTGTAGCTACCTGACTCATCCACCGACAAACTCGGAAGACAAGAAGATCGGAGACTCTTGGGAGGAGTTCTGCCGCCATGTAACATAGCGCCGTGAAATCCCGAGTCATGAAGGTGGTGATCCTGGCGGTCCTGCTGTTGGGCCAGGTGGCCAGCCTCTCTGCAGAGCTGCCCATCGACACCGTCAAGAACGACAAGATCCGCAAGGCCTTGCGCGAGGTTTCTCTGCAGCTGCTGTTCGGTAACCCCGTCATCACGCGCTCCAACGCCCGCGATATCGCCTGGGGTATCTTCAACCGCGGCCTGAGTCAGGAGCGAGATGCGCTGGGCTACGCTCTGGCCATGCAGGCGGTCGCCGAGGCCAGTCTGAACCTCGACCGGGAAGCGCTCTGGCACTGGGACATGGCCCAGATCATGGTGCCGAACCTGCGCGCCGACCTGGTACAGAGGTACAGCGGCCTGGTGGGTATGTTCGACGCCAGTCCCTTTCGGGACCAGCCTTCTGCCATCGAGCACCTGTCGGCCGAGGGTGAGTGGCTGCCTTCGGAGGGTGGCGTGATTCAACCTGCGCAAGTCACGACGCGGTCGGACATTCCGTCACCGGGCCGCAGTCGTAACGCACTGGTTGGACAGCGCGTCAAGGTCTCCTATCTGGTCGATACCCAGGGCAGGACCTATACCCCGGTTGTCGAGGAAGGAAGCGGGAACACGCTCGCTGTCTTTACTGTGCTGGAGTCCATTCTCGTGTGGAATCACGACCCGGCGACCGTGGACGGTGAGGCGCGATGGTCGCGAACGGGTGGGGCTTTCTCCTTCAAGAAGAACCGATAGGAAGGAGGTGGAGTGAGTCAGGACTCCATCTACGAAAGGCAGGGGCTCCATCTTCTGCTTTTCATGATTCTGTTTACGGCTGTCGGCTCGATCAGTGGCACGGAGGGGCTTCTCGTCGGCCAGTGCCAGGGAGTTCCGACGGCCTACTGGTTCTGGCTCTCGATCCTGTTTCCGGTTCTCCACCAGGTCTGGGTCTGGATCTGCTGGAGGATGGAGCTTCATCACCGGTGGCTCAGCCGCAGTCTCGGAGACTGGGGGTTCAAGATCTACGCGATCGGCTTTGCGCTGTTGTCCTTCGCGCGCTTGTACACGCTGACCGCTACCGCCCTCGGAAGTGAGGGCAGCCTGGCTGTCGATCGGAATCTCCTGCGAGTCCTGGCGATGGTCGTGGCGATTCCGGTCGTCTACACCTTCTATTCGGTGACACGGTACTTCGGGTACAAACGCGCCCTGGGGATCGATCACTTCGATCCCGCCTATCGGACCAGGCCCTTCGTACGGAAGGGCATTTTTCGGTGGACGAGAAACGGTATGTACACCTTCGGCCTGGCCATCGTCTGGTTGCCTGGCTTGCTCTGGGCTTCGACGCCAGCGCTGGTGTCGGCGGCCTTCTCGCACCTCTACATCTGGGTGCATTACCTCTGCACCGAGCTCCCGGATATGCGCAGGATCTATGGAACCGCCGAAGTCGACGGGGAGACCGAGTGGGCAGCAACAGGCGGAAAAGGAGACGGAACATGAGCCCAGCCAAAACCTCTACGTTTCTGACCAGCGTCGAGTCGATGCTGAATCGAGCCATAGGCCTGATGGATCTTCCGCCTGGCCTGGGAGAGGTGCTGCAGAGATGCCGCTCGGTCTATCAGATGCGCTTCCCCGTGAAGATCGCAGGCAAGTGGCAGGTCTTCGAGGGTTGGCGGGCGAATCACAGCGAGCACCTGCTGCCGACCAAGGGAGGTATCCGCTACGCGCCCGAGGTCGATCAGGAGGAGGTCGAGGCGCTGGCTACCTTGATGACCTTCAAGTGTGCGGTTGTGGACGTCCCCTTTGGCGGCGCCAAGGGCGGCCTCAAGATCGATCCGCGCAAATACAAACGACATCAAATGGAGCGGATCACCCGGCGATTCGCCCTCGAGCTCGACAGAAGGGGCTTCATCAGTCCGAGCGAGAATGTGCCGGCTCCCGACATGGGCACAGGCGCTCGGGAGATGGCCTGGATGGCCGACACCTACCGTACGCTGCACCCCAACGACATCGATGCCATCGCGTGCATCACGGGCAAGCCGCCACAGATGGGTGGCATTCGTGGCCGGGTCCAGGCTACGGGCCGCGGTGTGCAGTACGCGCTTCGCGAGTTCTTCTGCCACCCGGAGGACGTGGAGGCTGCGGGCCTCGAAGGCGGACTGGCGGGCAAGAGAGTCGTGGTCCAGGGCCTGGGCAACGTGGGGTATCACGCCGGCAAGTTCCTGCAAGAAGAGGATGGCTCCAAGATCGTGGCCATCATCGAGCGAGACGGTGCCCTGCGAAGCTCCGAGGGTCTGCCGGTCGAAGAGGTCAGGAAGTACATCACCGCCAACGGCGGCGTGAAGGGTTTCCCTGGTGCGGAGTATCTGGAGGACGGCCGAGCGGCCCTCGAGGACGAATGCGACATCCTCGTTCCGGCGGCGCTCGAAGGGCAGATCACAGTGGAGAATGCCCCGAAGATCGAAGCGAAGATCATCGCCGAAGCCGCGAATGGGCCCGTCACGGCCGAAGCCGATGCGATGCTCCTCGAAGCGGGAAAGGTGATCCTCCCCGACATGTATGTGAATGCGGGCGGTGTCACGGTTTCCTACTTCGAGTGGACCAAGAACCTCGCGCACATGCGGTTCGGCCGCATGGGGCGGCGCCTCATGCAGATGCGGTCCGAGGCGGCTCTGGAGCTCCTCGAAACTGTGCTGAAGACGCAGGTTCCTGAAGGCTTCAGCAAGGCGTTCCGTCAGGAAGCGGATGAGCGTAACCTGGTGTTGTCGGGCCTGGAGGACACCATGCGCGAGGCCTACGGCGGAATTCGCGAGGTCTGGCGCTCGCGCGACGATGTTCCCGACCTCCGCACGGCCGCCTACATCCTGGCCATCGGGAAGGTGGCCCATCACCATCACGAATACTCACTGGCGTGATCGAGAAGCAGAGACACTCATGAGCGCTTCTGAACCATCGGCGGGAAAACAGAAACACGGTATCTTCCAGCGTTTTCTGCATTCGCAGGTGGCAGGCAGCGTGGTGCTGCTCGCCTGCACGATCTTGGCGCTGATCTGGGCCAACTCCCCGGCCGGTGACAGCTATCGGGAGCTGACCCATACCTATGTCGGCGTCTCCTTCGGTGAGCACAGTTTCAAGTTGTCGCTGCAGCACTGGATCAACGACCTGCTGATGGCGGTCTTCTTCTTCGTGGTCGGCCTCGAGATCAAGCGGGAGATGGTCTTGGGTGAGCTGTCTTCGTTCAGGAAGGCGATCCTGCCGGTGACGGCAGCGGTTGGCGGCATGGTCGTACCCGCGGCCATCTACCTCATGTTCAACATTGGAGGAAAAGGCGGGGCGGGTTGGGGAATTCCGATGGCGACCGACATCGCGTTCGCCCTCGGGATCCTGGCGATCTTCGGCAAGCGGGTGCCTCTGGGGCTGAAGGTCTTCCTGACGGCCCTCGCCATCGCCGACGACATGGGGGCGGTCCTGGTCATCGCTCTCTTCTACACGGAGCAAGTCAGTCTGAAGGCCCTGATCGTGGCGGGTGTCTTCCTCCTCCTGCTCCTCGTCGCTTCGAGAGCCAATGTCCGGCGTGTGGGCGTTTGGGCGTTTCTTCTGATTGGAGTCTGGCTGGCGGTCTTCGCATCGGGTGTCCATGCCACGGTCGCGGGCATCCTGGTGGCCATGGTGGTGCCGGTACGGGCCCGAATGGATCCACACAAGTTCGTGGAGACGGTCGAAGCGAATTGGCGGAAGCTTGATATGTCCAAGCTGACCCAGGAGAGCATGGTCTCGAACAACGAGCAGTACGAGGCCCTGCGGACCATCGATCTCGCAGCCACCGACATGCTGCCGCCAGGGCTGGTCCTCGAGCGTTACCTCCACCTGGGGCAAGCCTTCCTCATCTTGCCGTTGTTCGCTTTCTTCAATGCGGGAGTCAAGATCGGCGGGGACTACCTGGAGCTCCTGAGCAATCCGATCAGCCTCGGGATCATTCTGGGCCTGTCTCTTAT
>JARFQS010000476.1 GCA_029287645.1 Thermoanaerobaculia bacterium
ACCCTGGAGGCTGTGGAGGCGGTGCCGTTCGCCGAGTTGGTACAGCGCGAATCCCTACAGCGGGGGCACGACAATGCTCACCACGCACTCAGCAGTCTGGCCGGCTTCGGTGCCCTCTACTTCGCAGAGTCCCTGCGCCGTCTGGTCCCCGAGTGGGAGGACAGCGAGCAGATCATCGTGCGTCTTCGTCGTCCGTCGGGGCACTCGGAGGACCTTCTCCTCAGGCCAGGTCAGGGAGTCGCGTATCCCTTGCTCAGGCGGGAGTCCAAGGTCGATCTCCCGAAGGAGGCGGGCTCCTTTGCCTACCATTTCCTGGACGAGGCCAGAGAGATCGCCTTCTTGCGCATCGACAATATGACCAGCTACCGAGAGATGTTCGAGTACTCGCGGGCCCTTGGCAGTTCCGGCTGGGAGGGCTGGGCGCGGCGCCTTTTCGAGCGACTCCACGGCGAGACAGCTCCCTCGGATCTCGGGGAGGTGATCGCGGCGATCCCCTCTGCCACCGAGACGTTCAGCGGCCTCTTCGGAGCGATGCAGGAAGCCGGATCCAGGACCCTGATTGTCGATCTCTCCCGGAACTACGGCGGCAACGATCTGATGGTGCAGATCCTCCTCTACTTCCTGGTGGGCTTCGACGAGACTGTCGCGCTCGCGGAGCAGACTGCGACCATCCGGAAGCTCTCACCGCTCCTGGCAGCGAGCTCCCAGTCCGGGTTGGACCCGGCTGAGATCGACTATTCGGACTCCGTGCCTCTGACGTCAGAAGACTACGACTTCAGTGGCGACTTCCACTTCATGCCGGAGGCGACCCTCGACCGAGCGATCCGGGAGCGTTTTCTGCGGATGTTCGCTCAGATGCCTTCCTTCTACACGTTGTTTCGCACTCGTCAGCAGGAAGCGGCCTACCGCCCCGAGAGAATCGTAGTGCTTTGCAGCAACGCCACCCAGAGCTCGGGGTTCGATCTGATGACCCAACTCTACCGACTCGGTGCCGTGATCGTCGGCGTGCCCTCGAGCCAGGCAGGTAACGGTTCCGGAGACATCCGACGCTTCGAGCTCACCCACTCCAGGCTCGTGGGCTACGTCTCGACAAAGTACTTCCTTGCCTTTCCCGAGCAGCCCTCGACCGGCTTCACCCTCGAGCCGCATCACACCCTGACCTACCCGAAGCTCGCTCGTTACGACTTCGACAGCCATGCGAACCTGCTGTTGGCCCTGGACGTTCTCGAAACGACTACCCCTGGAGCGGCACCAGCCCGCTAAAGCGCACAGCTCGGTGCCACCTCGGGCTCCCCTACGGATCCCATCCGCGGCTGATACTGGCCGGGCTCTCTAACGAGGCCATTCGGAATCGCAGGCTCGAGTTGGAGGGAAGAAGATGTGAATCCGGAGCTGGCCACGAAGCACCAGGAGGTCTTCTGTCTCGGCTCAGGCCATGCGTTCTGCCAGAGGCCGGAACTGCAGCGCATACAGCATCTCGAGGTCTCTCTGCGTCTCGTCTCGCTCGAGATGCGTCACGTACCTCCAGAAGCCGTAGACACGAGACAGTGTCATCAGCCGCTCAGCGTAGTGAGTCCACGTGTAGCGACTGTCGACTCTCGCTAGCGCTGCTTCGGAAATCCGATCCCAATGCTCGGGATCCTTGGAGCATTCTTCGAAGAACGACGCCATCCTCTCGGCGGCCTCTTCTCCGTGGTTGGGATCGATGTGGAAGCCGGAAACGCCATCCTCGATGATCTCGAGAGGCCCCCCGAAACAGGTCGCGAACGTCGGAAGCCCCGTGCTCATCGCCTCGATCACTGTCAGTCCGAAGGCCTCGAAGAGTGCAGGCTGGACGAAAGCTCCATGACGGTCCGCCACGAAGCGGTAGAGCTCGCCATTGCTCTCCCTGTTGACTCTCGCATCGAGCCAACGCACCTCACCATGGAGGGCATGCGCTTCGAGGAGCTCGTGCATGAGCTGGATCTGCTCCAGCTCGTCGGAATCCTGCGACCGGCCGGGATCGACATAGCCGGCAACCACCAGGAGGTTTGCCTGCTCGCGAAGACGTTCGTTCTGGCCAAACCAGTCCACCAGACCGGTGACATTCTTGATTCGGTCGAGGCGCGCCATCGTGAAGAGCAACGGCTTGTCCGGCTCTTGGAGCACACCCCAGGCAGAGCCGTGTTCACGATCCCCGTACACCAGCTCCTCGTGCTCCGGCATCAGGTGCCTCAGCCGCCGATCCTCGTCGCTCGCCGGGAAGAAAATTTCGGCGGCAGCACCCGGGGAGACGATGTTGAATTTGGGATCGAAGACGTCGATTCCCTGCACCACCCGGTACAGCCCCGGCATGGTGAATGCGCTGTGCGCCTCGTACTGGCCGATGCTGTCGCCGGTGCCCGCGATCTCCTGGTAGGTGCTCGTAATAATGAAGTCGGCCGCGTTCATCGAGATCAGGTCGGCAGTGAACTGACACGAGAAGTGGTACTTCTCGTCGTTCTCCCGCCAGTAGAGATCCGAGAGCTTGTACTTGGTCTTCTCCAGCGCGTGCGCGATGCTGCACTGGGTCACTCCGAGGCGAGGTGCCAGCAGTGAGGCCACCAGATTGCCGTCCGAGTAGTTGCCGATGATCAGGTCCGGCCTACCGCCGAGCTCGGTCGGCAGCTCCCTCTCGAGCTCGCATGCGAAACGTTCCAGATAGGGCCAGATCTCGAAGCGAGAGATCCAGTGCGGCACGATGTCGCCGGTAGGCTCACGGAAAGGAATGCGCAGGATTCTCGCGTTTCTCGTCGCCGCGATCTCCTCGATCCGTTGATCGCAGGTGGTCCCCTCTGCTTCAGGAATCAAACGCGTCACCACGACGATCTGCGGCGCTATGTTCAGTCCCTGGTTGTAGAGACCGCGCCGCATCTCCTGCTCGAGGGCCCGCACCTGATCCAGAATGTAGACGACCTGACCTCCAGTGTCGGGACGACCCAGCACGTCTGCCTGACCAAACCAGCCGTGCGGCGAGATAATCGCGATCGAGAAGATCATCGGCAGCCGCCCCAGAAAGGTCTCGAGCTCGTCGGGCGATGGAGCCTCCAAAATGTCGAGCAGCAAACCCATGGTTTCGGTGATCTGGCCGACCGTGCGCCCCCAACCCGGCTCGAAACCAAGGACTCGAAGCATTGTCTGGTGGTCCTCCCAGGTCGCCTCCGTTCCCAGGCGAGAGAACCGGTCGTTCGCTTCACGTAAAGCTCGCCGCAAACCCACCACGTCCTCGTTGGAGCCGTTGAGCAAGAGCTGTCTGTCGCGATACGCGTGCACGCGGAGGAACTCGAGAAGAAGCTCTTCCCCCCTTCCTCCTCCCTCGAACAGACGACTCGAAAGACGACGATTGAGGAACTCCACACCTCGCCCGATCGATCCGGCTTCCTTGAGCTTCGCGAGGTGGCGCGAGAAGGGCTCGAGATCGATCTCGAGAGTCCAGTCCTCGCCGGCTCCGCTTTCATCGACAATCCGCTCCTTGCAGGCAAGATAGCCAGCCACGTCGACCGCCTCGACGGCAAGTGTCTCCAGGTGAATCCGCAGGTACGCCCAGCTTGCCGGCCTCCGACGCAGCGCCAAATAGATCCAATTGGGCTCGATCGTCACCTCCTGAGCGATCTTCAAGGTTCGTACCAGGGGACTTTCTTCAGCTACCGGGCTCGCGTCGTCGGCGCAGAACCTGGCCAAGATGTCCTGCACGTCACTGCGCAGCAGAAACGAGCTGCCTGCAGCCCTCAGCTGGTGAAAGAAATCTCGAGCCGCCGCCGGCTCCTCGTGCAGGAAGCCTCTGAGGTCGTTGGCGAGTCGGGTGTTCGAGTCCATCAGAGGTTCCAGCCCTTTTTCAAGCGCTCGTAAAAGAGGGGCTCCGTCGTTGTCGCACCGCGCAGGCCGACGACTTCCGAAGCAAACTCCTGAGCCCTCTCGAGCGTCGTTTCGAGGGGCCAACCCCGTACTCGGCCAAGAACGAGCACCGAGGTGAACGCGTCCCCCGCTCCCACGGTATCGACAACCTCCGTCTGGCTCGCCGGCTTCACCTCACAAGGCCCGCCTCGAACGCCAAAGGTTATCGCACCGCGCGCACCCAGAGTGATATGAAGCCGATCACAGCCGCAGTCGGCAAGGAGCTCCGCCGCTCGACTCTCGCGTCCCCCGCCCCCAGGCACCAACCGCTCGAGCTCCTCATCGTTCATCTTGACCTCGTGTGCAGTCGAGAGCAGTCGGTACACGCGCTCTTGCTCCCACCAGGGCGAGCGAAGGTTGACGTCGAAAACGACGGACTCCGGACCGCGGTCGATGAGACTTTCGAGAGCAGCGCGGGAATGGCGCGAGCGACACGCGAGGCTCCCATGATAGAGAAGGAAGCCCGACGGGAGCTCGGGAATCGACGCCTTGTCGATGGCGTCGTAGGCGCGATCGGCGACGATGTCGAAACTCGGCTCTCCGCCGACGAGGGCCACCTCGACCGTGCCTGTCGGACGTAGCTCATCGACCTGCATGCCGGCAGGGTCCATTCCCCACTCGCTCATCGCGCCCAGAATTCGCCTCCCGAGCCGGTCCTTGCCGACCCGGCTTACCAACAGTGGCTGCACATCGAAGGCCTGAAGATTCCACGCCACATTGAAGGGAGCACCGCCCAGAATCTCGCTACCGTCGGGAAAGCGGTCGAAAAGCACTTCTCCGAAGACCACCACCCGCTTGCCAGCACCCGAGAAGGTCAACTGAGCCATTCGAACGTCTCCGGCAAGAAATGCACGAGCCCTTCCAATATTCCCGACGCGTAGTTACCGTTCATGCCGAGAAGGCCACCT
>JARFQS010000205.1 GCA_029287645.1 Thermoanaerobaculia bacterium
AGATAACGGAGCGGGTCTCGTGGGCTCGGAGATGTGTATAAGAGACAGGTGGTGAGGACCTTGGTCTTCCGTTCGACAATGAGGTCGAAGCTGCGCTGGTCTAGCTGGTGTGTCGGCGCATGAGCGATCGCCGCGATCCCAGCGGCTGTCATGTCGAAGGAGCCGTTGCGCTCCCAGAGGTCTGCGATAACGGGAAGAGATCTCTCCGAGGCGACCTCGACCAGCTCGCGAAGCAGCGGCATCGAAAGCCCACCGTAGGCCTTGACGGCGTCGACGCCCGATCGCTCCAAGAGTCCGATCACCTCGGGTACCTGAGACTCGGTGACAAGAGCCACGGCAAACGGCGGCCATGACGGGTCGGCGTCGTCCACCAGCGGACCGACACAGTAGATCCGGGGGCCAGCGATCGTACCCGCCGCCACCTCGTCCCGCAGTTGGAGTACGAACGGCATGACATTCCCCAGATCGAAGACCGTGGTCACGCCCGAGTACAGAAGGGCGTTCAGATACCTCTGATAGCCGAGCCAATCCGAAGAGACGCCATCCCACCCGCCCATCAGATGAACGTGCATGTCGGCTAGGCCTGGCAGCACGGCTCTTCCGTCGAGGTCGATCACCGTTGACTCGCTCGGGATCCGGACGGTGCCCGCCTCTCCCGCTGCCTCGATCCGTCCATTCCGCACCACGACCACGCCGTTCTCGATCGGCGATCCACCGTTGCCGTCGATGACCACACCACCGACCAGAGCGACAGGGCCTTCACTCGACGCCGGTCCGGAGCACACGAATGCCACAAGAACGGTGAGGAACCACCCGATCGCGACTTGATGAGCCATCTTCGATCCTCCCAAAGGGTCAGGTCTGCCAATCGCCATGCGCTTCTCCTTCAGCCTTGTTAGATGCGCTTGATACCCGGCGGGTTGCAGCTTCCTTCGTCCAGATCGCATCCACGACTCTCGTGCAGATACCGGCGGCCGATGTACACTGCTGTCAGCGAGAAACTCACGATATGAACACCAGCCCCAGAGCTACAGAAGTGCTTGGCGCCGATACCCTCGACTATCTCCGTATCGGTGGCGAGGAGGTGGAGATGGAGGCTGGTGAGCCCATCCTTCGGAAAGGGGAGCCAGGTGTCGCCGTCCACTTCATCCTTTCTGGCGAGGCCGAGGTAAGCCTCGAGGCTGCTGACGGCCGTCACCTGTCGCTGTGCCGTCTGGGCCCGGGTGAGTACTTCGGCGAGCTCTCCGTGCTACGACACGAGCCCGTGTCCGCCGATGTGACTTCCACCACCCCGGTGCGGCTCTTGAGGTATCCGGCCGAGCTGTTCCCGGCCGCCCTGGCGGAGTGTGAGCCCCTGAGAGCGATGCTCCTCGGCCGCCTCGCCCAGGACCTCCAACGATCCACCACCGACGCCTGGGATCTGTTCAAACGAGAGCAGGCTTTCGCCGACCTCGCCAGTGTCGAAGGATTCGAGGATTCAATGGTGGTGGCCTCCCCACGGATGCGCACCATCAAGAAGAAGCTCGTGAAACTGGGCGAGGGACGTGAATCGGTTCTGATCGCCGGCGCACCCGGCACCGGACGGGCTCTGGCAGCAAGGCTCGTCCACCACTCCGCCGGCGATACCGACCAGGCCTTGCTCGTAGTGGATTGTGAAGATCTTCCAGTCGATAGAGCCCACACAGCCATCTTCGGATACGGCGTCGATGGCGAGACCGGGGAAGACGCGAGTAGCTTCGGAGCCCTCCACCTGGCACACGGAGGCGATCTGATTCTGCGAAACCTCGGAGCGCTTGCCGCAGAGGAGCAGGCGCAACTCGCTGACTACTTGCGCCGGAAGAAGCGTGGGGAGATCACCAACTTCCCGCTGGTTCGGGTCATCGCGACCGCCCCTGACCTCGAAGATCCTCTCTACGCAGCTGAGGTCCGTGACGATCTTCGCACCGAATTCTCCGAGACGGTTCGCCTGCCACCCCTCGTGGAGAGGCCGCGTGACATCGTTCCCCTGGCCCGCCACTTTCTCTCCGAGATCGAAGGCGCGGAAGAAACCCAACTCACTCAGAGCGCCGAGCACGCCCTGGTTTCCCTGCGTTGTCCCGTGCGCAATGTCGATGAGCTCCGCGACATCGTCGAGATGGCAGCTCGGTGCAGTGCGGGAGACGAGATCCGCGCCGAGCACATCTTCATCGGCCTCGGTGAGGACGAGCCTCTCGGCCTGGCCCTCGGACGACCGCCGCTCCTCATGCGATTCCTCGACGGGGGCGGTCTCACCCTTCTGCGTGTTGTGATGCTGGTGTCGTTTCTTGCCGCGATTGTCCTTTGCATCACGGCAGCAGCGACCGCTCTCGGAAAGTTCGCCAACGGCTTCATCTGGAGCGTGTGGGAGCCCGTGGTCTTCGCCCTCTTTCTGCTCGGAGGAGCCCTCTGGTGCACCGTTTGTCCGCTATCGACCGCTGGCAGACTGGCGAAGAAGGCCGTCGATCTCGATCGACCTCCCCCGACATGGTTGAGCAACAAGTGGATAGCGGCCGCATTCCCCGGGATCGGGTTCTTCACCATCATCTGGGCCGAGTGGATCTTCCACATGACCGAGGCGCCCCGTGGGACGGGATTCCTCTTGCTTACGCTCATTCTGGCGTCGGTGGTGCTGTGCATCCTCTACGAGAGGGAAGTGTGGTGCCGGCACGTCTGCCCTCTTGGCCGTCTGGCCGTGGTGATGGCTCCGGCAGCGCCTCTTTCTGTTGCCGCGGATCGCAATCTCTGCGCCTCTACCTGCACTACCCACGCCTGCTACCAGGGCACGGACACGGTCCCCGGCTGCACCGTCTTCCGACACCCGATGAACTCCAGTGAGGCTCACCACTGCAAGCTCTGCGGCGACTGCCTGCGCTCCTGTCCGCACGAGTCGACGGGTCTCTACCTCAGGGCACCGGGCCAGGGGGCACTGAACCTCGGAGGAACGGGCAGATACCCCTCGGTGTTCGCACTGACGCTTCTGTTTCTCGCTCCCCTCTTTCTCGCCGCGGATACCACCGAGGTCATGAGTCGTCCGGCTGTCCTGACTCTGTCTGGAATCGTCGCGATCCTCCTGGGCCTGCTCTTGGGCTGGCGTCTTCCCAATTGGCTCGGCTCTCGAGGAGAGAATCCGGCTGCCGCCCAGCGCGTGGCTGCAGCTCTGGCGGTTCTGGCCTGGGGCCCCTTGATGGCCGACCAGTTCCGCAGTATTCCCGTCTTGGAAGACCTCTACGTTCGGTCCGAGACCGGAGCTTCTTGGCTCGGCCCATTCGCCGAAGGCGTGACCTTCCTGACCCTGGCCAGCGTCGGAATCGTGCTGCTGGCTGGAGTTGCATCGGCGATCATCCTGTGGGGCGCACGGAAACGTGCCGCAGCTGAGTTGAGGCCGATTCCCCACTCCGCCCGGACGGCCATCACCGCGGTCTGGCTGGTCTCGCTCGTGGTGTCGCTGGTGCTGGTTCTCTAGTTCCCTGGACAACCCGAAACTAGGCGAGAAGGAGCCGATTCCTCCTCGGCCTTTCCGAGTCCTTCATCCTTCGCGAAGACTCGGATTTCTCAGGCAACGTTTTCGGCCCAGCCCTCGTCTAAGGAAATGACAGCTGTGAAGGGACCGCTGAACCTCGAAAGGAGTCAGCCGCCATGCCGCCGGATCTTCGCTATGCACTTCGCTCGCTCAAGGGCCGCCCCCTCTTCTCCTTTGTCCTGATCTCGATCCTGGCGATCGGACTCGGTGCCAACTCGGCAATGTTCAGTGTCGTCGACTCGGTACTCCTGGAGCCCCTGCCCTACCCGGAAGCCGACCAATTGGTGTGGATGTGGGGTCTGACCCCTGATGGGGGGCAGAACACGCTGTCGGCTCTCGACTACATGGACTATCGAGACCAGAGCAGCACGTTCGAGCACCTCGCCGCTTACTCGATCTGGCAGGAGCGTTATGTCGTTACCGGCAGTGACCGACCCGAGGTCTTGGTGGGCGCTGCAACCTCCTGGAACTTCTTCAGCGCACTGGAAGTCGAGCCGATTCTCGGCCGTGGATTCGTCCTGGAGGACGAAGATTCGAGCTTCGGTAATCCTGTGGTGCTGAGTCATGCACTCTGGCAACGGCGCTTCGGACGGGATGACGAGATCCTTGGCCAGACGGTGAGCCTCGAAGGGACCGCCTACGAGGTAGTGGGCGTCATGCCCAAGGGCTTCGCCTTTCCGAGCTGGGCAGAGCTCTGGCGGCCGATGCGGATGAGCGAGTCCCTGGCGCAAGGTCGCGGCAACAACAACTTCCGGATCTTCGGCCGGTTGACGTCGCAGGCGAGTCTCGAGAACGCGGAAGCCGAGATGGTCTCCCTACACGCCGGTCTGGCGGAGGAGTATCCCGATCTGAAAGAGGGCTGGTCGGTAGCGCTGGTCCCCCTCGAGGACATCTTCGTCGGCGGCGTCCGCAATGTGCTCTGGGTTCTGTTGGGCGCTGTCGTCCTGGTGCTACTGATTGCCTGCGCCAACGTCGCGGCCCTGCTCCTAGGGAGGGCGGATGGACGCCAGAGTGAGATGGCCATTCGCCTGACGCTGGGAGCGTCACCCGGGAGGGTGACCCGCCAGATGCTCACCGAAAGCGTGGTCACCGCCCTGATCGGCGGCACCGTGGGAATCTTCTTCGCAGCCGCCGTGCTCAGAGCCCTCTCGAGAATGGGCATCGAAGCACTGCCACGACAAGAGATGATCGAGTTCGACCAGACTGCTCTTTTCTTCACTCTGGCCGTCTCGATGGCCAGCGGGATCCTTTTCGGTCTCGCACCCGCGCTACGTGCGCACCGGGTACCCCTGGCCGAGGCACTCAAAGATGGACATCGTCGCAATCGGGGCCCCGCCGGCTCGCGCCTTCATTCGGGACTCGTCGTGGGGCAGGTAGCGCTTTCCCTCATCCTGCTCGTGGGCTCAGCCCTGTTGATCCGCAGCTTCATGACTCTCAGGAGCGAGGAGCTGGGGTTCACGCCGAAGGGAGTCCTGACAGCTGATGTGCAGCTCTCGGAGGCCGAGTACGGGGACGAGAAGGTGCACCCGTACCTCTTCTACCAGTCGGCTCTCGAGCGCGTCCAAGCGCTGCCCGGCGTCGAAGGCGTGGGCTTCACCACAAGACTTCCCGTGGAAGGCGGTTTTGGCCCCTACAACGGCGTCTATCCCGAGGGCCGGCCACCGGCATCGCAGGCCGAGCTCGTTCCAGCAGTCCGAAGGGTCATCTCCCCGGGTTACTTCGAGTCGATGGACATTCCTCTGCTGCGGGGCAGGACACTGACTCAGACCGATATGGCCGATGGACCGCTGGTCGCTGTAATCAGCCGTGGCCTGGCTGAAGCTCTATTCCCCGGCCAGGACCCGCTCGGACACTCGGTGGTCTATCCATGGAGCCCGCCGGTCTCCTTCCAAGTCGTCGGTGTGGTGGGTGACGTACGGCTCGGCGACCTGGACGACGATCTGTTCTCGACGATCTACTGGTCGCTCGGGCAGCACACTCGGCTGAACGCGAAGTTGGTCGTGAAGACTTCGGGTGAGCCGATCGCGCTGGCTCCGGCTCTACGAGTCGCGATGCAGGAGATCGGACCCAACGTACCTGTTTCAGCGATCCGGCCGATGACCGATGTCGTCTCTTCATCGCTGGAGCAGAACCGCTTTCGGACTCTCGTGTTTGGCGCCTTCGCGGTAGTGGCTATTCTGCTTGCCGCGCTCGGTCTCTACGGTGTCCTCGCCCAACTCGTCGGCCGTCGAACTCACGAGCTCGGTGTACGGGTCGTACTCGGCGCTGGGCGCACGGACATCTTGAATCGGGTCCTGGGTCAGGGCATGAGGCTGACCCTGGCCGGCCTCGCGCTCGGCCTGGCCGGTGCTGCGGCTACCACTCGCCTGCTGAAGGGAATGCTATTCGGGGTGGAGTCCCTGGATCCGGCTACCTTCGTGGGCGCGACCGTCTTCCTTGCCATGACGGCTCTGGCGGCAGCGCTCCTCCCGGCCTGGAGGGCAACCCGGGTCGACCCGGTCGACTGTCTGCGATCGGAGTAGCCCTCGAAACTCCGAGCCACTTCGGGCCGAACAAGGGAGGGGGCAAGCCCCTCCCCTACATTCCGAGGTTCAGATCACTGGACCACTAGGCCGAGTGTGATTCCGGTTGCTGCGATGGGAGGCTAACGCGGAACTCGGTTCGACCGGGGCGGGAGTCGACCGCGATGTCGCCGCGATACCGGCGCACCAGCCGACGGGTGACCTCCAGGCCTGTCTCTTATACACATCTGACGCTGCCGACGAATCGAGTCGCGGGGGGGGGGGGGGGGGGGGGGGGGGGGGGGGTGGGGGGGGGGGGGGGGGGGGGGGGGGGGGGGGGGGGGGG
>JARFQS010000484.1 GCA_029287645.1 Thermoanaerobaculia bacterium
AGCGCATCCTTCACGAACACCTGGACTCGGTGAAACTTGAGGACTGAGGGAACGCCCGCGGGCTGGCTCACCCCTTCTTATAGCGTCTCTTCTTCCACATCTTGCGCAGCGGGACCAGGAAGGTCAGCAGCATCACGAGTACGAGCACTCCAGCCAGGTTTCGGATGACGGTTTGCCGGTCGGCGGTGGCGGCGTTGAACAGCGCGTGCCCGAAGTAGGTGTAGATCAGCATCGAGGGGACCAGGCCGATCGCCGTGGCAACCAGAAATTGCGGAAAGCGAACGCCGGCGAGGGCCGCTCCATAGTTGATCACGGCGAAGGGGATCGGCAGGAAGCGGACCCGCACGATCGTCCAGAAGCCGTGCTTCTCGAGGATCGTCTCGGCCCGCTGCAGCAGCGTTGCCGGGACCACGTGCGAAACGAGGTCGTACCCGAGGGCCCGCGCCAGGAGGAAGCTGGCAGTGGCCCCGATCATGGTGCCGAGCAGGTTGTAGAGCCATCCCAGCTTCACTCCGAAGACCACCCCGCCGGCGAAGATCAGAGGGCTCACCGGCAGACCTGTCGGCGATACGACGAGGTAGAGAGCCAGGAGCGCAACGGGCGCCCACCAGGCGCTGCGCAGATCCATCATCAGCGCCACCATCTTGTCCTTGGTGAGGAACTCGTTGAGCGGCGTCCAGCGAAACAGGGCGAAAGCAACCGCCAGGAACGCGATGAGAACAGCGAACTTGATCACCGCTCCTCTCGGGATGGACCGCAGGCGACTCGCGACCGGCCGAGATTCCGGGCTCTGGCCGTGAGTGGGCAGAGACATCCGGGTCACTCGCCGGATTCGGCCGAATTGTCGAGTAGGAGAAACTCGCGCATGTGGCCGGCCAGAATCTCCAACGAGCGGGGGTCCATGAAGTTGAGCTGCAGCTCGTTGATGACCATGACTTCGACCTTCAGCCACTCGGACCAGCAATTGCGGCAGGTGCGCGCGCGAAGCTCGTCGCCCTGTTCCCCTGGGAACGGTGGATTCTCGACGCCGAGCGCGGTCTCTCCGCAGCGGGCGCAGAGTATCGGCGAGAGCTCGTTCGTGTCGTTCATTCCACTTCTCCCGGGAGCACGATGCGGCTTTCCGATCGCTCCAGTACTTCGCCCGGGATCCGGACCAGGAGTAGCACGTCCTTCTGCTGGCGCTGGCCGCGCAGGCTCTTGACCAGCTCATCGGCCATTGCCAGCTTCACGAAGGCCGGCCGCTTCTCGTTCTGGCGTGCGCTGTCGAGGAGCAGGTCGGCCACGGGCACCAATTCGACCTGCTGCGGGTACTTCTCGAGCGCGAACTGCAGCTTCTTGGCGAGATCTTCCATACCCGGTCCTACTCGTTGTCCGCCAGCAGGGAGCGGAAGTAGTCGATGGTGCTGCTGAGGCCGTCTTGCAGCTCGACCTGGGGTGACCAGCCGAGAATCTCCCTGGCCCGCGTAATGTCGGGTTGACGGGTCTTGGGATCATCGATGGGAAGGTCGACGAAGGAGATCTCACTCTCGCTGCCGATCGCCTCGAGGATCCGTTGGCCGAACTCCAGGATGGTCATCTCGTGGGGATTGCCGATATTGACCGGATCCGAGGTGTCGCTGTTCAAGAGACGCCAGATGCCGTCGACCTCGTCGTCGACATAGCAGAAGGAGCGCGTCTGTGAGCCGTCACCAAAGACCGTCAGCGGTTCGCCGAGGAGAGCCTGCTGGATGAAGGCAGGAACGACTCGTCCATCCTTGGGACGCATGCGAGGTCCATAGGTATTGAAGATCCGCACGATGCGCGTGTCCAGTCCGTGATAGCGGTGATAGGCCATCACCATGGCCTCGGCGAAACGCTTCGCCTCGTCGTAGACACCGCGCGGGCCGACCGGATTCACGTTGCCCCAGTAGGTTTCCGGTTGGGGATGCACCAGCGGGTCTCCATAGACTTCCGAGGTCGAAGCCAGCAGATAGCGCGCCTCTTTGGCCATGGCGAGCCCCAGGGTGTTGTGGGTGCCAAGTGAGCCGACCTTGAGCGTCTGGATCGGCAGCTCGAGGTAGTCCATGGGACTGGCCGGGGAGGCGAAGTGCAGCACGTTGTCGAGAGGCACATTGACCTCGAAGGGCCTCGTGACGTCGTGCTCGATGAACTGAAAGTCGTCGCGATCCACCAACGACTCGATGTTCTCCAGCTTTCCTGTCAGAAGATTGTCCACACAGACGACCTTGTGACCCTCGTGCAGCAATCTCTCGCACAGATGCGAGCCCAGGAACCCCGCCCCGCCTGTCACCAATGACGTCGTCATACTTCTACCTCTTGCTCTTGTGCGGCCTCTGCCCGCCCGACCGAGTAGTAGTCGAAACCGGCCGCATGGATCTTCGATGGTTCATAGATGTTCCTCAGATCGACGATGAGAGGTTGCTTGAGCAGCTCCTTGAGGCGCTTCAGCTCCAGGGCCTTGAACTGGTTCCACTCGGTGGCGATGACCACACCGTCCGCGCCGGCAGCGGCATCATAGGAGTTCTCGCAGTACTCGATCTGCGGCCAGTCTTCCCGAAAGGCCTCCATGGCCGCCGGGTCGAACGCCCGCACGGAGGCTCCCGCGTCGAGGAGACCCTTGACGATCTCGATCGAGGGAGACTCCCGAATATCGTCGGTATCGGGCTTGAATGACAGGCCTAGCACCGCGACGGTCTTGCCTTTCAGCTCGCCGCCGAAGGCCATGGAGATCTTGTCGACCATACGCTCCTTTGTGGCCTGATTCACCGCCATGACGGATTCCATGATCTGGAAATGCAAGCCCTGGTCGAGGGCGATCTGAACCACCGCACGGGAGTCCTTGGGGAAGCATGATCCGCCGAAGCCCGGCCCGGGGTGCAGAAACTGCGGTCCGATTCTCGAGTCGAGGCCCATGCCCTTGGCCACGGTCTCGACATCGGCGCCCAGGCGCTCACAAAGATGCGCCACTTCGTTGATGAAGGAGACCTTGGTGGCCAAGAAGCCGTTGGAGGCGTACTTGATCAGCTCCGCGCTCTCCACGTTGGTGATCACGAACGGGACATCCGCCACACGGAGCGGGGAGTAGATGTCGAGCATCATGTCGATGGCGCGCTGATCGCTGCTGCCGATGACCACGCGGTCGGGGTTGCGGAAGTCGCCGATGGCTGAACCCTCGCGGAGAAACTCCGGATTGCTCACCACTGCAAACTCGTGGGTTCCGGTCTGTACCTCCCGAATGATCTTGTCGATCCGCTGTCCGGTTCCGATGGGGACAGTGCTTTTGGTGATGACGATCTTGAAGCCGTTGAGGTGCTCACCGATCGAGGTGGCGACCTGCTCGACGAAGCTCAGATCCGCCGAGCCATCGGCGCGGGACGGAGTGCCGACGGCAATGAAGATGGCGTGCGCTTCCTCGATGGCCGGGCCCAGCTCGGTCGTGAAGCGCAGGCGCCCCTCGTCCATGTTGGTGCGAACGACCGTGGCGAGCCCCGGCTCGTAGATCGGGATCTCGCAGCGCTGCAAGGCCTCGACCTTGTTGGCGTCTTTGTCGACCCCGACGACATCCATGCCGAAATCGGCCAGACAGGCGCCGGTGACGAGACCGACGTATCCGCTACCTACTACGCAGATTTTCATGGTTTCCGCTCCTGAGTCTCAGAGGTACGAGAGGCCGTGTCGAGGGTGCGCGGAGTTGACGGGACGCTCAAGCCGGTTGGTCCCGATACCATTCGACGAAGCGCTTCAGACCCTCTCGGATGGGTACTTTGGGTGAATAGCCGACCAGGGCTTTGGCCTTGG